>NZ_JBEXFB010000013.1:0-259600 GCF_040606575.1 Streptomyces sp. NPDC005402 | reverse complement strand
TCCGGCGGCTCGGCTGCTTCAGAGGGGCTCGGTGACGGACGCCGGCCGCTGCGGGCGGGCACCCCCCACCCCGTCCCCTGCGCGCCGTACGCGGCCGGCGGTCCGTCGTGGCGGGCGTTCACTGCCACTCCCCAGGGGCGCGGGGAACGACATCCCGTGGCGTTCCCTGTCGCGAGTCTCAGATGCGGCCGAGAACCTGCGCCAGGAGTGAACCCATCCGGGTCGCACTGTCGCGGCCCGCCTGAAGAACCTCCTCGTGGTTCAGCGGCTCACCGGTCATCCCCGCGGCGAGGTTCGTCACCAGCGAGATGCCCAGCACCTCCGCGCCCGCCTCGCGCGCGGCGATCGCTTCGAGGACCGTCGACATGCCCACCAGGTCCGCGCCGATGACGCGGGCCATGCGGATCTCGGCCGGGGTCTCGTAGTGCGGGCCGGGGAACTGGGCGTAGACGCCCTCCTCCAGGGTGGGGTCGATCTCCTTGCACAGGGCGCGCAGGCGGGGCGAGTAGAGGTCGGTCAGGTCGACGAAGTTCGCGCCGATGATCGGGGACGTCGCCGTGAGGTTGATGTGGTCGCTGATCAGGACCGGCTGGCCGGGGCGCATGCCCTCGCGGAGGCCGCCGCAGCCGTTGGTGAGGACGATCGTCTTGCAGCCGGCCGCGACCGCGGTGCGCACGCCGTGGGCCACGGCCGCGACGCCGCGACCCTCGTAGTAGTGGGTGCGGCCGAGGAAGACCAGGGTCCGCTTCTCACCGATCCGGTACGAGCGGATCTTGCCGCCGTGTCCCTCCACCGCCGGGGGCGGGAAACCGGGCAGCTCGGTGACCTGGAACTCGGCGTCGGGGGTACCGAGGGCGTCCACGGCCGGTGCCCAGCCGGAGCCCATCACGAGGGCGACGTCGTGGGTCTCGGCGCCGGTCAGTTCGCGCAGGCGCGCGGCGGCGGCGTCGGCGGCGGCGTGCGGGTCGCCCTGGATGTCGTCCGGAAGAAGAGATGCGTTCACGCGCATGAGGGTAGCCGGTCCGGGCCTACGCGCGTAGATGACAGAGCTGACGGGATGGCGATCGTTGTCTTGTCGTTTCCAACCAACCGGGTGACGCGGGTGGCGTGTCCGCTCAGCAGGGGCGCTTGCGGAGTTCCATGACGTAGTCGTGGGGCGCGCCCGCGGACTCCGCCGCGTCCGCGATCTCTCCCAGGTAGCGGGCGGAGGGCAGGCCGCCCTCGTAGCCGTTCAGGACATACGTCCAGGCGTGCTCCTCACCCTCCAGGGTGTGGACCCGCATGCGCGTGCGGCGGTAGATGTCCAGGCCCACGCCTTCCCAGCGGTCCATCGACTCGTCGTCGGCGGGGGCGATCTCGTAGAGCGCCACGAACACCTGGGACAGAGGGTCCTCGACGATCGTCGCGAGGGCGCCCTCCCAGCCCATGTGCTCGCCCCCGAAGGTCAGCCGCCACCCGGTCAGCCACCCCGTGGCGCGCATCGGCGAGTGCGGGGCGCGGCGGGTCATCAGCCGCGCGTCGAGGTTGCCGGCATAGGCGGCGTAGAGCGACATGGGTTGAGGGTACGGCAGCCTTCCCCGGTGTCTCTCCCGTAACAGTGGCGTCTCGGGGTGCCCCCCAGGCCGTGGCACCCCGGGTCGTGCGGGAGAATGGAGTACGTGACTCGGATCGTGATCATCGGTGGCGGACCCGGCGGATACGAGGCGGCCCTGGTGGCCGCCCAGCTCGGCGCGGAGGTGACCGTCGTCGACTGCGACGGCCTGGGCGGAGCGTCGGTGCTGACCGACTGCGTGCCGTCGAAGACCCTTATCGCTACGGCCGAGGTCATGACGACCTTCGACTCGTCGTACGAAGAGCTCGGCATCATCGTCGCCGACGACACCCCGCCGCTGGAGCAGGCGGCGCGGGTGGTGGGCGTGGACCTGGGCAAGGTCAACCGGCGTGTGAAGCGGCTCGCCCTCGCCCAGTCGCACGACATCACGGCGTCGGTGACGCGGGCCGGTGCCCGGGTGCTGCGCGGGCGTGGCCGTCTCGAGGGCATGCAGGCCCTAGACGGGTCGCGGAAGGTCGTCGTGGGGGCCGCCGACGGCAGCGAGGAGACGCTCGTCGCCGATGCCGTGCTGATCGCCACGGGCGGTCATCCCCGTGAGCTTCCCGACGCCCAGCCCGACGGCGAGCGCATCCTCAACTGGACCCAGGTCTACGACCTCACCGAGTTGCCGGAAGAGCTCATCGTGGTCGGCTCCGGTGTCACCGGCGCCGAGTTCGCCGGTGCCTACCAGGCGCTCGGCTCCAAGGTGACGCTCGTGTCGTCCCGTGACCGGGTGCTGCCGGGTGAGGACCCGGATGCCGCCGCCGTGCTGGAGGACGTGTTCCGCCGCCGCGGCATGAACGTCATGGCGCGCTCCCGCGCCCAGTCCGCCAAGCGGGTCGGGGACCGGGTCGAGGTCACGCTGGCGGACGGGCGGGTCATCACCGGGTCGCACTGTCTGATGGCCGTGGGTGCCATTCCGAACAGCGCCGGCATGGGGCTGGAGGAAGCGGGCGTCAAGCTGCGCGAGTCCGGGCACATCTGGACCGACAAGGTGTCCAGGACGACGGCTCCCGGTGTGTACGCCGCCGGTGACGTGACGGGCGTCTTCGCGCTGGCCTCCGTCGCCGCCATGCAGGGGCGTATCGCCATGTACCACTTCCTCGGCGACGCGGTGGCCCCGCTGAACCTGAAGACGGTCTCGTCCAACGTGTTCACCGACCCCGAGATCGCCACCGTCGGCTATTCGCAGGCCGACGTGGACGGCGGGAAGATCGACGCCCGGAGCGTGAAGCTTCCGCTGCTGCGCAACCCGCGCGCCAAGATGCAGGGCATCCGCGACGGCTTCGTCAAGATCTTCTGCCGGCCGGGCACCGGGATCGTCGTCGGCGGTGTCGTCGTCGCGCCCCGCGCCTCGGAACTGATCCATCCCATCTCGATCGCGGTCGACAACAATCTGACGGTCGAACAGATCGCGAACGCGTTCACCGTTTACCCCTCCCTTTCGGGCTCGATCGCCGAGGTGGCGCGGCAGTTGCACACACGCAAGGAGACCGGCGGGGCCTGACGGCCGAAAGTGATTCCTGCCTGGTCACAGGGAGTTGCCGACCATTCGCGCGGCATAGGCGGGGGGATTAGGCCCTATACCACTTCCCACCCTGCCGTGCGAACATCTTCTGCTATTCGGCGCAAACAGCTGAAAGCAGACGGTCGCCCGCGTTACTGTCAGTTTCGTGTTCGCTGCAGAACGTCGCCAATTGATCCTCGAAATGGTGCGAGCCAATGGGGCTGTGTCGCTCCGTGAGCTCGCCCGCGTCGTCCAGACCTCCGAAGTGACCGTACGGCGGGACGTGCGCGCACTGGAGGCAGAAGGACTCCTCGACCGCCGGCATGGCGGTGCGGTATTGCCGGGCGGGTTCACGCGAGAGTCCGGCTTTCCGCAGAAATCACATCTCGCGACCGCCGAGAAGACGGCCATCGCCGATCTCGCCGCGAGTCTCGTCGAGGAAGGCGAGGCGATCGTGGTGGGGGCGGGTACGACCACGCAGGAACTGGCACGCCGGCTCGCCCGGGTCCCCGGACTGACCGTCGTGACCAACTCCCTGCTGGTGGCCCAGGCGCTCGCCCATGCCAACCGGGTGGAAGTGGTGATGACCGGCGGCACCCTGCGCGGTTCCAACTACGCCCTGGTGGGCTCGGGGGCGGAACAGTCGCTCCAGGGGCTCAGGGTCTCCCGGGCCTTCATCTCCGGGAGCGGGCTCACCGCCGAGCGCGGTCTTTCCACGTCCAACATGCTGTCGGCGTCCGTGGACCGGGCGCTGGTGCAGGCCGCCGCGGAGGTCGTGGTCCTCGCCGACCACACCAAGCTCGGCACCGACACGATGTTCCAGACCGTGCCCACGGACGTCATCACCCGCCTGGTCACGGACGAGCCCCCGGCCCACGACGACCGGGCCGGCACGGAGCTCCAGGCGCTCGCCGACCAGGGGGTGCAGATCGCGGTGGCCGGCGCGTCGGGAGCCCCTGGGGGTGATCAGGTCCCGGCGCGGCAGCAACAGCGCCGGGACGTGCCCGTGCCGGGCCCCCGCCGCGGCCAGCTCCCGTCGGCGGGTCCCTCTCTCCGAACGGCCACAGCCCTGGGCGACCCGACACCGGGAGCGGACCGGGCACGGGTGGCGGACCTGCGACGCCGCTGAGGCCATCCGACGGGGCGATGCCTCGTGGCGGGGCTTGAGGGGCGGGGCCGGGGAGGCGGGGCTGCTTCGGGAGTGCGGGTTGCTTGAGGCGGTCTCAGTTTGCGGGGCGGGGTTGTCGTGCGGTTCGTCCGCCGTGGGATGCGGCGGGCTGCTCCAAGCCCGTGCCGGTGGGCGGGGGGGCTGGTGTTGTCGTGCGGTTCGCGTCCGCCGTGGGGTGGGGCGGCTGGAGGTGTGCGGCGGTTCCGGGCGGTGCGGGTAGGCGGGGACGGGGCTGTCGTGCGGGTTCGTTCGCTGTGGGGTGCGGGGAGCCGCTCGGGCCCGTGGGTTGGCGTGCGGGTTCGTCCGTCGGGGGATGGCGTGGCCGCTCCAGGCGGTGGTGGTACGCCGGGTGGGGCTGTCGTGCGGGTTCGTTCGCTGTGGGGTGCGGGGAGCCGCTCTAAAGCGTGCAGGTTGGTGGGGCGCAGTGTTGTCGTGCCGGTTCCTCCTCCGTGGGATGCGGGCCGCCGCTGCAAGCCTGCGCCAGTAGGCGGGGCCGGAGTCGTCGTGGCGTTCGTGCGCCGTGAGGTGGAGGCCGCCGCTCCCGGTACGCGGGGGCGGGGTTGTCGTGCGGCATGACCGAGGTCGGCCGGAGGTGCGCGGGGCCGTTGACGGGGTCGGCGTCTCGGGAGGGCTGCGTGTCTTGCGGAACCGCCGTCGGCGCGCGGGATCTTGAGGAGCTCGGCACTCGCGGGGCTGCCCGGGTTCAGCCTCGTGCGCTCCGCCCCGGCTCAACTCGCCTTCCGCGCGCCCCCGTCGGTCCTCCGCTCAACCCCGGCGATCCGTGCGGGACGCTTCCCGTAGCGGCTGGAAGCCGTAGGTTCTTCTCAAGGGGGAGCCAAGGTCCCCAAAGGGATATCTCTGGCGAGAGCGGCGCCGGGAGAGTGGCATGGAGATCAGCGCGGCGGACGCGCGTCGTGTGGTGGAGCTGGGGCGGGAACTGGCGGACGCCGCCCGGCCGGAGGAGTTGTGGGAGCGGGCGCTGACCGCGGTGATGCGGCTCGTGCCCGCCGACGCCGGACAGCGGTACCGGCTGCCGCTCGACGGGCGCGAGGTCTTCGTGCTCAACGTGCCCGCGGACTCCTTCCACGCCGACCCGATGGTGATCTACGACCATCCCCTGGACCACCCCCTGACCGACCTGATGCTGGACACCGTCACCCCCGGCGCCTGGCGCGTCAGCGACGTCGCCGGCGAGCGCCAGTGGCGGCGCACCCACTGCTACAACCTCGACTTCCGCCCCTTCGGCCTGCGCCACCACCTCGTCGCAACCGGAGGGACGGACACCGCGACCGCCGTCGAGGGCTACGCGCTGGTCCGCTCGCACGCCGACTTCACCCCACGCGAACGCGACCTGTTCGGCCTGGCCCAGCTGCAACTGGGCGTGGTGGAGCACCAGTTGGCCGAACGGCAGCGCCTCGCCACCCTCTCCGCCGCCGCCCTGCGCCTCGCCGAGGGCCACGGCTGCGGAGTCGCCAGCCTCGACGGCACCGGCCGCCCCCACCCCCTCAACGCCGTCGCCGCCGAACTCCTCACCGCCCTGCGCGACGACCCCCGCCTCACCGCCGAAGTCTCCTTCACCGCCCGCCACATCGAGGTCCGGCACCTCCCCGCCGCCCCCGGCCTGCCCGCCCTGCTCCTCCTCCACGACCTCTCCCGCGCCCGCGCCGTGGCCCGGCTGTTCGGCATCACCGAGCAGGAGCACCGCACCCTCGTCCACCTCCACGACGGCCGTACGCCGACGGAGACGGCACGCCGGATGCGGCTGTCCCCCGCGACCGTGCGCGGCTACATCGCCTCCCTGCACCGCAAGCTGGAGGCCGGCCACACCGCCGCCCTGCTGCGCCGGGGGCGCGACCTGGGCCTGCTCACGGACCGGACGGCCCAGAAGGACAGCCGGACGGACCGACACGACATGTCGCGACCCCCTCAGAATTGAGGGATGGTCACCGGTCACCCCCTCTCGCTTCACTGACGTAAGGCGCTCCGCACGGGGGCAGGCCGCCAAGGGGGACTCGTATGACCACCACACCGGCACGCACGCCCACGGCCACCGCCGAGAACGCCACACCCGGCACCGCCCGCCTCCTCGCCGCGATCGCGGCCGGCCTCGGCCCCCTGATGTTCGCGGCGGCGGGTCTCGTGGCGCCGTACGACACGGACGCCTCCAGCAAGGAGATCGCCCGGGACATCGCCGCGCACCAGGGAGCCATGGAACTGTCCGCGTGGCTGTGGACGGTGGGCACCGTGCTGTTCCTGCCCGGCCTGGTCGGCGTGGCTCTGCTCGCCGTGTCCCGCTCCGCCCGGCTGGGCCTGTGGGGCGCGGTCCTCTTCGGCACCGGGCTGACCGCGATCAACGCCACACCGAACCTCGACATCGTCGCGCTCGGGGCCTTCGGGAACGGCGTGAGCCAGGACTCCCTGGTCCGGGTGGCCGACGGTGTCGACGAACTCGCCGTGGTGAACGGCCCGATCCTCTACTTCGTCGCCGCCCATGTCGTCGGCGCGATCCTGCTCGGCGTCGCCCTGCTGAAGGGCCGCGTGGTCCCGGCCTGGGCGGCCTGGCTGCTGATCCTGTCCATGCCGCTCAACGTCGCCGGATTCGTGATCGGCATCGGGCTCCTGACCGCGCTGTCCTTCGTCATGGCGGCCGTCGGCTTCGGCTTCGCCGGTCTCGCCCTCGTCCGGCACGGCACCGGCTGGACGCGGACCGCCTGAAGACCACCGTCTCGGGGGACGGGGAAGCGAGGCGCCCCGCGGACCGACTGCTCCGGTCCGCGGGGCGCCTCGGGATGCCGCGGGGGCACAAGGCGTACGAGGTGCGCTCAGTCCTTGATCTCGCAGATCGCCGCGCCCGAGGTGATGGACGCGCCGACCTCAGCGGACAGGCCCTTGATGGTGCCGGCCTTGTGGGCGTTGAGAGGCTGCTCCATCTTCATCGCTTCGAGGACGACGACGAGGTCGCCCTCCTTGACCTCCTGGCCCTCCTCGACCGCGATCTTGACGATCGTGCCCTGCATCGGGGAGGCGAGTGTGTCACCGGAGGCGACGGGGCCGGACTTCTTGGCGGCCCGGCGCTTGGGCTTGGCGCCCGCCGCGAGCCCGGTGCGGGCCAGGGACATGCCGAGGGAGGAGGGCAGGGAGACCTCCAGGCGCTTGCCGCCGACCTCGACGACGATCGTCTCGCGGTCCGCGTCGTCCTCGGCCTCGGTGTCGGTCGGGGCCGTGAAGGGCTTGATGTCGTTGACGAACTCGGTCTCGATCCAGCGGGTGTGGACCGTGAACGGGTCGCTGGACCCGGTCAGTTCGGGAGCGAACGCCGGGTCGGTGACCACCTTGCGGTGGAAGGGGATGGCCGTGGCCATGCCCTCGACCTGGAACTCCTCCAGGGCGCGGGCGGCGCGCTGCAGGGCCTGTTCGCGGGTGGCGCCGGTGACGATCAGCTTGGCCAGCAGGGAGTCCCAGGCCGGGCCGATGACCGCGCCGGACTCCACGCCCGCGTCCAGGCGCACACCGGGGCCGGAGGGCGCCTCGAACGTGGTGACCGTGCCGGGGGCGGGCAGGAAGTTACGGCCCGGGTCCTCGCCGTTGATGCGGAACTCGAAGGAGTGGCCGCGCAGTTCGGGGTCGCCGTAGCCGAGTTCCTCACCGTCGGCGATGCGGAACATCTCGCGCACCAGGTCGATGCCGGCGACCTCCTCGGTGACCGGGTGCTCGACCTGGAGGCGGGTGTTGACCTCCAGGAAGGAGATGGTGCCGTCCTGGCCGACGAGGAACTCGCAGGTGCCGGCGCCCTCGTAGGAGGCTTCCTTCAGGATCGCCTTGGAGGCGCGGTACAGCTCGGCGACCTGCTCGTCGGAGAGGAAGGGCGCGGGGGCCTCCTCGACCAGCTTCTGGTGGCGGCGCTGCAGGGAGCAGTCACGGGTGGAGACGACGACCACGTTGCCGTGCTTGTCGGCCAGGCACTGGGTCTCCACGTGCCGGGGGCGGTCCAGGTAGCGCTCGACGAAGCACTCGCCGCGGCCGAAGGCGGCCACCGCCTCGCGCACCGCGGAGTCGTACAACTCGGGGACCTCTTCGAGGGTGCGGGCGACCTTCAGGCCGCGGCCGCCGCCGCCGAAGGCGGCCTTGATGGCGATGGGCAGGCCGTGTTCCTCCGCGAAGGCCACGACCTCGTCGGCGCCGGAGACCGGGTCGGAGGTGCCGGCCACCAGGGGGGCGCCGGCGCGCTGGGCGATGTGCCGAGCGGCGACCTTGTCACCCAGGTCGCGGATGGCCTGCGGGGGCGGACCGATCCAGATCAGGCCCGCGTCCAGGACCGCCTGCGCGAACTCGGCGTTCTCGGACAGGAAGCCGTAGCCGGGGTGGATGGCGTCCGCGCCCGATTCACGCGCGGCGCCCAGGACCTTCTCGATGTCCAGGTAACTGGTGGCCGGGGTGTCACCGCCCAGGGCGAACGCCTCATCCGCGGCGCGGACATGCAGAGCGTCCCGGTCCGGGTCGGCGTACACGGCAACGCTCGCGATACCGGCATCCCGGCAGGCCCGGGCAACGCGGACAGCGATTTCGCCACGGTTGGCGATGAGCACCTTGCGCACGATTGAGGCTCCCTCCTTGAAACAAGCCGAGTTTAGGGACTGCCGACACGGCTCTTCGACCCGTCCCCTGTGGTGAGCTTCCCCACACGGAGCGTGATGCGCGCCGGTACGACGCGCGAAATCCCTTGTCGCACCTCGGTACGCAGGACTCCTCCCGGAAACCCTAGCCCTCCTCTGTGGCCAAGGTCTCTGTGAGAGCGTGCTGCGGACCACTCCGATTCTTTGTGGAGTCCCTACGAATGGCCCAATGATTCTTTGCCCGCGGCCGAACCCTTGTCCCGAGGTTTACCCGTTAGTAGCGTTCGCGCTGTATTGAACGTACGTCGGGTGCCAAGAGCACGGCTCGAAAGTGGGTGGGGACCGGTGATACGCAGACCGGTGGCGTGGGTCGTGGCGGTCGTCCTCTTCGTCGAGGCTTTCGGCGTGGCGCTGCTGAACTGGATCATGGGCACTCTCGTCGACGCGCAGAACATGTCGCTGGCCGGTCTGGACCCGGACGCGATGTCGATGTCGTCGAAGATCGGCGGGATCGTCTTCGGCCTCTACTTCGCGCTGTGCGCGCTGGTCGCCCTGCTGGTGGCGGTGCGCGACCGGCAGCCCGCCGGGCTCGGCCGGGTCCTGCTGGTCAGCGCCGCAGTGGTGCACGGGGTGCTGGGCGCGGCCGCCTGGGCCCTGCTCGGCCTGCCTCAGTTCCTCTTCATGATCGTGATGCTCGGGCTGATCGTGCTCGTGCTGGTGACCTACGACAAGCAGCCGGGGCCGGTCACGGCGGAGCCGCACGACCCGCAGGGCGCGGGTGGCCCCGGGGAGCCGGACGGCCCTCAGGGAGCCGCCGGCTCGCCGCTCACGCCTCCGCCGGCGCCCACAACTCCGTGATGCCGACACTCAGGTCGGCCAGCAGCCGGCGCAGCAGCGGCAGGCTGAGACCGATCACGTTGCCGTGGTCACCGTCGATGCCCTCGATGAACGGGGCCGAACGGCCGTCCAGGGTGAACGCCCCCGCGACGTAGAGGGGTTCGCCGGAGGCGACGTACGCGGCGATCTCGTCGTCGGTCGGCTCGCCGAAACGGACGACGGTGGAGGCGACCGCCGAGACATACCGGCCGCTCGTGGTGTCGTAGACGCAGTGGCCGGTCTGCAGGGTGCCCGCGCGCCCGCGCATGGCCTTCCAGCGGGCCGTCGCCTCCTCGGCGTCGGCCGGCTTGCCCAGCGCCTCGCCGTCCAGGTCGAGCACCGAGTCGCAGCCGATCACCAGCGCGCCCCTGACCTCGGGCTTCGCGGCCACGACGGAGGCCTTCGCCTCGGCGAGGGCGAGGGCGAGTTCGGCGGGGGTGGGGGCGCTGACGGCCTCCTCGTCGACCCCGCTGACGATCACCTCGGGGGTGAGTCCGGCCTGCCGCAGCAGATTGAGCCGGGCGGGGGACTGGGAGGCGAGGACGAGTCGGCGGCGCGGCTGATCGGTCATGCGGTCAGCGTAGTGCCGGTCAGCTCAGCCCGATCACGATCATCGCCACCACCATGGCCAGGGCCAGGAAGATGCTCAGCCGCCGAAGCATGTCCTCCATGTCGCGCAGTTCCTTCGGCGGTTCGTTCTCGGGGTCGGACCACAACATGGTTTCCAGCGTGCGGCGATTTCGCGGAGGGCGCCTGAGTACCCGTACTCAACTTCTGCAAACGGTACTGTGGTTCCATTAGCAGTCCATGAGAGGGGTACGTTCGTGTTCACCACCGCTTGGTCCGCCTCGCCCCAGCTCCCCGCCGAGGGCTTCACCCCCAACTGGTCCCGCGAGGGCTTCTGGCGGCAGTCCGTGCGCCAGGTCGTCCGGCTGTCGGCGGGCGGGGGGCGGGTGCGGATACGGCTGTCCCACGCGTACGGCACCTCGCCGGTCCGTCTCGCGGGCGCCACGGTCGGTCGTACGGCCGAGGGGGCGGCCGTCGAGCCGGGGTCGCTGCGAAGGCTCACGCTCGCGGACGAGATTCCCGCCCGGGGGTCGCTGGTGAGCGAGCCCGTCGAACTCGCCGTGGCGGCCGGGGAGTCGGTGACGGTCACGCTGCACTTCGACGCGGCCACCGGGCCCGCGACCTTTCACGCGCAGGCCTTCACCGCCGGCTACCGGGGGCCGGGGGACCTGCTGGACGATGTCGACGGAGGGGGCTTCGACGCGGTGAGCGAGTCCTGGTACTTCCTGGCCGCCGTCGAGACGGACTCCGGGCGCACCGACGGTGTCGCGCTGTTCGGCGACTCCCTCACGGACGGGTTCGGGTCCACGGTGGGGGCGGACCGGCGGTGGTCGGACGCGCTGGCCCGGCTGAGCGGGCGGCCCGTGCTGAACGCCGGGATCGGTGGGAACCTGCTGCTCAACGACTCCGCGTGGTACGGGGAGAAGGGGATCGCGAGGTTCCGGCGGGATGTGCTGGGGCTTGCCGGGGTGGACACCGTGGTCGTGCTGCTCGGGCTCAACGACATCGGGTTCAGCGAGACCGACGAGCAGCCGACGTACCAGCCCGCGCCGGTGGTGGAGGCGGCCGAACTCATCGCCGGGTACCAGGCGTTGATACGGCAGGCTCGGGGGCTGCGGGTGATCGGGTGCACCCTGTTGCCCTTCGGGGGCTCCGACCACTGGGGCGAGCATGCGGCGAAGGTCGCGCACGAGGTCAACGAGTGGGTGCGCTGCTCCGGCGCGTACGACGCGGTGGTCGACCTCGCGCGGGAGCTGGCCGATCCGGGAGACCCGGACCGGCTGCGCCCGTCGTACGACTTCGGCGATCACCTGCACCCGAACGATCTCGGGTACGAGGTGATGGCCGAAGCGCTGTCAGCCGTTCTCTAGGACGGCCAGTACGTGCGCGTCCATGCCGTGGGCCCCGGCTGGGGCAGGCGGTGGCCCGCGATGCGGGACGGGTCGGACCACGCGGCCTTCCGGTCCTCCGCGCCGGACGGCGTGTCCGGCGCCGCCGCGGCGCGGGCCCGGACCACCGCCAGGGCGGCGGCGAGCTCCTCCGGAGTGGGGTTTCCCCGTACGACCTTGATGTTCATGACGGCTCCCGGCAGGGCTAGAGGGGGATGTTGCCGTGCTTCTTGGGCGGCAGCGACTCGCGCTTCGTACGCAGCTGGCGCAGGCCCCTGACCACGTGGCGGCGGGTGTCCGACGGCATGATCACGGAGTCGATGTAGCCGCGCTCGGCCGCGATGTAGGGGTTGAGGAGGGCGTCCTCGTACTCCTGGATCAGCCGGGCCCGGGTCGCCTCCAGCTCTCCGGCGGCCTCCGCCTCCGCGATCGTGCGGCGGTGCAGGATGTTGACCGCGCCCTGGGCGCCCATGACGGCGATCTGGGCGGTGGGCCAGGCGAGGTTGATGTCCGCGCCGAGGTGCTTGGAGCCCATGACGTCGTAGGCGCCGCCGAAGGCCTTGCGGGTGATCACCGTGATGAGGGGGACGGTCGCTTCCGCGTAGGCGTAGATCAGCTTGGCACCGCGGCGGATGATGCCGTCGTGCTCCTGGTCGACGCCGGGCAGGAAGCCCGGGACGTCCACGAAGGTGATCACCGGGATGTTGAAGGCGTCGCAGGTACGGACGAAGCGGGCCGCCTTCTCGGACGCGGTGATGTCCAGGCAGCCGGCGAACTGCATGGGCTGGTTGGCGACGATGCCGACCGGGTGGCCCTCGACGCGGCCGTAGCCGGTGAGGATGTTCGGCGCGTACAGCGGCTGCGTCTCGAAGAACTCGGCGTCGTCCAGGATGTGTTCGATCACCGTGTGCATGTCGTACGGCTGGTTCGCGCTGTCCGGGACGAGCGTGTCCAGCTCGCGGTCCTCGTCGGTGACCGCGAGGTCCGCCTCCTCCGGGTAGACCGGCGGCTCGGACAGGTTGTTGGACGGCAGGTACGACAGCAGCTGCTTGACGTACTCGACGGCGTCCTTCTCGTCCCCGGCCATGTGATGGGCCACGCCGGACACCGAGTTGTGGGTGCGGGCGCCGCCCAGCTCCTCGAAACCGACGTCCTCGCCGGTGACCGTCTTGATGACGTCGGGGCCGGTGATGAACATGTGCGAGGTCTGGTCGACCATGATCGTGAAGTCGGTGATCGCCGGGGAGTACACGGCTCCGCCGGCGCAGGGACCGACGACCAGGCTGATCTGCGGGATGACACCGCTCGCGTGGGTGTTGCGGCGGAAGATCTCGCCGTAGGCACCCAGCGAGGCCACGCCCTCCTGGATGCGGGCGCCGCCGGAGTCGTTGATGCCGATGACCGGGCAGCCGGTCTTCAGCGCGAAGTCCATCACCTTGACGATCTTCTGGCCGTAGACCTCGCCCAGCGCGCCGCCGAAGACGGTGAAGTCCTGGGAGAACACGGCGACGGGGCGGCCGTCGACCGTGCCGTACCCGGTGACGACACCGTCGCCGTACGGCCGGTTGTTCTCCAGGCCGAAGTTGGTGGAGCGGTGCCGGGCGAACTCGTCCAACTCCACGAAGGAGCCCTCGTCGAGGAGGAGTTCGATGCGCTCACGGGCCGTCAGCTTGCCCTTGGCGTGTTGCTTCTCGACGGCGCGTGCGGAGCCGGCGTGCGTCGCCTCGTCAATACGACGCTGGAGATCCGCGAGCTTGCCCGCGGTGGTGTGAATGTCGGTCGCTTCCGGCTCGGACATCGGTCTCGCGGCTCCCTGCCTGCTCAAAAGGGGGGACGGTTACTCATCCGTAGAGTAGTGCTGCCCCTCCGAATCAGCAGTGCGGCGTTTCACACACCTAGGGTGGCTTGCATGACGCCGCGAGATGTTTCAGGAGACGACAGCCGTTGGTCGGACCTCGACCGGCCGCCGCTCAACACCGCCGCGCTGCGCCGCGGGCTGGTGCGGGAGGGCGGGCTGTGGTCCGGGATCGAGGTGGTGGCCGCGACCGGTTCCACCAACTCCGACCTGGTCGACCGCGCCGCGGCGGGCAAGGCGACCGAAGGTGCGGTCCTCGTCGCCGAGGAACAGAGCGCCGGGCGCGGCCGCCTGGACCGCCGGTGGACGGCACCGCCCCGCTCGGGCCTCTTCTTCTCCGTCCTGCTGACGCCCGGGGACGTGCCGATCGCGCGCTGGGGCTGGCTCCCGCTGCTCACCGGCGTCGCGGTGGCCACCGGCCTGTCCCGGTCGGCCGGCGTGGACACGGCCCTCAAGTGGCCCAACGACCTCCTGGTGACCGTGGGCGGCGAGGAACGCAAGGCGGGCGGCATCCTCGCCGAGCGCGCCGGCGAGGGCGGCGTCGTCGTGGGCGTCGGCATCAACGTCACCCTCAGGGAGGACGAGCTGCCCGTCCCCACCGCGGGTTCGCTGGCGCTGGCCGGAGCGGTGAGCACGGACCGGGATCCGCTGCTGCGGGCGGTGCTCCGGTCGCTGGAGGAGTGGTACGACCGCTGGAGGGCGGCGGCCGGTGATCCGACGGTGAGCGGCCTCCAGGAGACGTACGCGGCCGGGTGCGCGACGCTGGGGAGAGAGGTGCGGGCGGAGTTGCCGGGCGACCGCTCACTGGTGGGGGAGGCGGTGGCGGTCGACGGGGACGGCCGCTTGGTGATCGCGACGAAGGAGGGCGTACAGGAACCGGTCGGGGCAGGAGACATCGTGCACTTGCGACCGGCGTAGGCATGGACCCGGCGGCCGCGACCAGCCAGGACGGGCGCGCAGCCGACCGAGGACATCAGCCGGCCACGGTCCCCGGTTCCACCCAGCGGAGTGACCTGGCACACCTGCCGTACAGTTGAGGCCGGTCGATACCTGACCGTGACAGATCGGAAGGGCAGCAGGCGTGACCGCAGACGACACGGGCTCCGGCGCGGACGCGACCCCGCACCCGCTCGCCGTGCGTCTCGAGCAGCTCATCCTCGGCGCCGAGCGGCGCTACACCCCCTTTCAGGCGGCCCGCACCGCCGGTGTCTCCATGGAGCTGGCCACCCGCTTCTGGCGGGCGATGGGCTTCGCCGACGTCGGCCAGGCCAAGGCGTTCACCGAGGCGGACGTCCTCGCGCTGCGCCGGCTCGCCGGTCTCGTCGAGGCGGGGCTGCTGAGCGAGGCCATGGCCGTGCAGGTGGCGCGGTCCACCGGGCAGACCACCGCCCGGCTCGCCGAGTGGCAGATCGACTCCTTCCTGGAGGGCCTGACCGACCCCCCGGAACCCGGTATGACGCGCACCGAGGTGACGTATCCGATCATCGAGCTGCTCCTGCCCGAACTGGAGGAGTTCCTCGTCTACGTCTGGCGCCGCCAGCTCTCCGCCTCGGCCGGCCGGGTCGTGCAGGCCGCCGACGACGAGGAGATGGTCGACCGGCGGCTGTGCGTCGGCTTCGCCGACCTCGTCGGGTTCACGCGGCTGACCCGCCGTATGGAGGAGGAGGAGCTCGGCGAACTCGTCGAGGCCTTCGAGACCACCGCCGCGGATCTGGTGGCGGCGCGGGGCGGACGGCTCATCAAGACCCTCGGCGACGAGGTGCTGTACGCCGCCGACGACGCGGCCGTCGCCGCCGAGATCGCCCTGCGGCTGATCGAGACCATGGCAAACGACGAGACCATGCCCGAGCTGCGCGTCGGCATCGCCTTCGGCACGGTGACCACCCGTATGGGTGATGTCTTCGGTACGACGGTGAACCTCGCCTCCCGGCTGACCTCGATAGCTCCCCGCGACGCCGTGCTCGTCGACAGCGCCTTCGCGGAGGAGCTGATCCGCACCGGGGAGGCGCCCGCCTCCGAAGCGGAGGCGGCCGAGGCCGCGGCCACCGCCGAGAAGGAGGGCGAGGAGCCGCCGACGTACCGCTTCGCGCTCCAGCCGATGTGGCAGCGGCCGGTGCGCGGACTCGGCGTCGTCGAGCCCTGGCTGCTGACCCGCAGGGACGTGGCTCCCTCCTAGCCCCTGCCCTAGCCCCCCTGCCGCACGCACAGGCCGATGATCGGCACGCACAGGCCGGGCGCGGGCTGCGCCGCGTGTGTGGGCTGGGGTGTCGGTGTCGACGCCGGTGGGGGAGTGGTCGGGGCCGGTCGCGGGGCGGCGGTCGTCGCCGGTGCGCGGGGCGTGGTGTCCGCCGTGGGTGTCCGGGCCGGTGCGGGCGTGTTCGGTGCGTCCGGGATCGTCGTGGGGGCCGCCGCGAGGGGCAGGGGCACGGCGGTCGCGGACCCTGCCCGGGCCGGGGAGACACCCGGTGTGGGGATCGCGGTGATGCCGCCCATCGCCGTGGTCGACGACGGGCTCGCCTGCGGGACGGAGCCCACGGTCGCGGCGGCGTTCGTCGCTCGGTCCGCGCCGGTGTCGGTGCCTGTGCCTGTGCCTGTGCTTGTGCCGGTGTCGATGTCCGTGTCCGCGCCCGGGGCGGCCTGGGGGTCCGGCTCCGTCGCGCCGAAGCCGCCCACCGACACGTCGGGGGTCAGCCGTACGAGGCTCAGGGCGCCCGCGGCCAGGGCGAGGCCGCCCGCCGCCAGCAGGACCTTGCGGGGGCGGGGCTTGCGGTGGCGGCCGCGCGGTGCGAACAGGCGGGTGCCGCCGTCCTCCGCCATGCCTGTCGTCGTCATCGTCGCCGTCATTGCTTCCTCCCCTGGGTGCCTGCGCCCCCTGTGCGCCATGGCGGGGCGCACGTTATGCGCTGCTGTGGGCGGTGGGAGACGAGTTGGGCGGCATGTCACTCGAACGGGGTGTCGGGTGGGTCGGCGGGAACCTTTCGCGGTGGGGGTGGGGCTGCGATGATCGGAGCGTTCTTGTTAACCCGCGTTAACCGGGAGGGTGTCATGGGTGAGGAGCGGTTCGGGGAGTTCGTGCTGGTGAGGCGGCATGGGGAGCAGGGGGTCGCGGAGCTGGTCCTCGACCGTCCCAAGGCGATGAACGCGGTCTCCACGGAGATGGCGCGGTCCGTCGCCGCCGCGTGTGCCTCCCTGGGGGGTGATCACGGTGTGCGGGTTGTCGTGCTGACCTCCACGCATGAGCGGGCGTTCTGTGTGGGGGCCGATCTGAAGGAGCGGAACTCCTTCAGCGACGCCGAGCTGCTGCGGCAGCGGCCGGTGGCCCGGGGGGCCTACACGGGGGTGCTGGAGCTGCCGGTGCCGACGATCGCCGCGGTGCACGGGTTCGCGTTGGGCGGGGGGTTCGAGCTGGCGCTGTCGTGCGACCTGATCGTGGCCGACCGTACGGCGGTGGTGGGGCTGCCGGAGGTGTCGGTGGGGGTGATCCCCGGGGGCGGGGGGACGCAGTTGCTGCCGCGGCGGGTGGGGGCGGCTCGGGCCGCGGAGCTGATCTTCACCGCGCGGCGGGTGGAGGCGGAGGAGGCGCATCGGCTGGGGCTCGTGGATCAGCTGGTGGGGGCCGGGGAGGACCGGGAGTCGGCCTTGTCGCTCGCGGCTCGCATCGCCGCGAACTCGCCCGTGGGGTTGCGGGCGGCGAAGCGTGCGCTGCGGCTGGGGCAGGGGCTGGACCTGCGGGCCGGGCTCGAGGTCGAGGACGCGGCGTGGCGGGCGGTGGCGTTCTCGGGGGACCGGGCGGAGGGGGTGGCGGCGTTCAATGAGCGGCGGGCGCCGCGGTGGCCTGGGCAGTGACGGTGCCTCCGGCGGGTTGTCGTCTGTCTGCGGCTCCGGTGGGGGCGGGCGTTTCTGCGCAGTTCCCCGCGCCCCTGATGCCTGCGGCGGCCTGCTTCGGCCCGGTGGGGGCTTGTGTAGCGCATGCGGGTGCGTTGTGGGTCGGGGCCGGGGTGGGGGGTATCCGTCCTCGGTCCGGCGGTGGCTGTTGCTTTGATTGGTGCTCGGTACCGGACGCCGGCCGCTGCGGGCGGACACCCCCCACCCCGTCCCCTGCGCGCCGTACGCGGCTCGCGGTCCGCCGTGGCGCGCGGCGCGGGAAACGAACGGTCCGTCGTGGCGCAGGTGACTGCAACTCCCCAGGGGCGCGGGGAACTGCGCGACCAGCCACAACGCACCCGCACCCGCCCGACAACCCGACCCGGCACCCCTCGCGCGGCCACCCCGTCCCCTGCGCGCCGTACGCGGCTTGCGGCCCGCCGTGGCGAACGGTCCGTCCCGGCGCAGGTGACTGCGGCTCCCCAGGGGCGCGGGGAACTGCGCGACCAGCCCCCACTGACCCGGGGCCGCCCGACAACCGACCCGGCACCCCCCTAGGCGCCCCGCCCAAGCCCCGCGCAGCGGCCCGCACCCGCCTGGCGGCATCACGAGGCATGGCGATCTCGAACGGCCCAACCACACCCCGGCCCCCGCTCGAATCCTCCCTAACCTGGAGTGATGGGTGAGGACATCCGGCTGGCCGCGGTCGTCGCGTTGGCTCAGGGCATGGCGGCGGCCCACGGCTCGCGGGAGGCGTGGCGGGCCGCCGCCGCTGGGGCGTGCCGTGCGCTCGGGGGGAGTTTCGCCGCGTTGTCCGTGTGGGAGCGGGAGCTCGGACGGCTCAGGGTGCTGGTGAACGTGGGGGACCGGGCCGCCGGTGAGGAGGAGTTCCCCGACGGTGAGGCCTATCCCGTGCACCAGTTCCCGGAGATCACCGAGTTTCTGCACGAGCGCTGGGCCGGCGGCGGCGAGCCCAACGCGTGGGTCGAGACGGCGGAGGGGCCGGCGGCCGGAGGGCGGCCCGGATATGTGCACCAGCGTGTTGCCGCGCTCCGCAGGCGGGGGCGGGGGAGCTGCGTCGTGGCCCCGATCGTGCTGAACGGGCGGGCCTGGGGGGAGCTGTATGTCGCCCGGCCCGCCGGTGCCCCCGTCTTCGGGCGGGAGGACGCCGACTTCGCCACCGTACTGGCCGCCGTCGTCGCCGCCGGGATCGCCCAGGCGGAGCGGCTGGAGGAGGCGAGACGGCTGGCGTTCACGGACGCGCTGACCGGGCTCGCCAATCGCCGGGCCGTGGACGCGCGGCTCGACGAGGCCGTCGACCGGCACAAGCGGGACGGTGTCGTGGTCAGTCTCGTCGTGTGCGATCTCAACGGGCTGAAGCGGGTCAACGACACGCGTGGGCACGCCGTGGGCGACCGGCTGCTGGAACGTTTCGGGTCGGTGCTGTCGCTGTGCGGGGCCATGCTGCCGGGTGCCCTCGCGGCGCGGCTCGGTGGGGACGAGTTCTGTCTGCTCGCCGTCGGGCCGTCCGCCGACGACGTCGTCAAGGCGGCCGACGAACTCTGCCGTCGGGCCGGTGAGCTGGAGCTGGGGGAGGGGGTGGCGTGCGGGGTCGCCTCCACCGCGGATCCCATCGGGCCCGTGCGGTCCGCGCGGCGGCTGTTCCGGCTCGCCGATGCCGCGCAGTACCGGGCCAAGGCCGAGCGTGCCCAAAGGCCCGTCGTTGCGGGGCGGGGCGGGCCCGACGATCCGGTCGTACGGCTGGCCGACGCCGCCCCCACCGGGCCGACGGCGGAGCGGCGGAAGTTTCGGGGGCGCCAGCCCTGAGGGGGCGGTGCCGGTAAGGGGTGTAACCCCGACCCAGTAGTGACATCCTGGAATTCAATGCGTACGCTCCTGAATATGGATATGCACACTGTGGTGGTGGGGACGTCCGGGGTCACCGCGTCCGACGTCCTTGCCGTGGCGCGGGACGGTGCCCGTATCGAGCTCTCCGGGGAGGCGCTGGCCGCTCTTGCCGCGGCCCGCGGGATCGTGGACGCCCTCGCGGCCAAGCCCGAGCCCGTCTACGGCGTGAGCACCGGCTTCGGCGCCCTCGCGACCCGGCACATCAGCCAGGAGCTCCGGGCCCAGTTGCAGCGCAACATCGTCCGCTCGCACGCCGCCGGCATGGGGCCGCGGGTGGAGCGGGAGGTCGTACGGGCGCTGATGTTCCTGCGGCTCAAGACCGTCTGCTCGGGACACACGGGGGTGCGGCCCGAGGTCGCGCAGACCATGGCCGACGTGCTCAACGCCGGGATCACACCGGTCGTCCACGAGTACGGCTCCCTCGGCTGCTCCGGGGATCTCGCGCCGCTGTCCCACTGTGCCCTCACGCTCATGGGGGAGGGGGACGCCGAGGGGCCGGACGGGGTCGTGAGGCCCGCCGGGGAGCTGCTCGCCGAGCACGGGATCGCGCCCGTGGAGCTGCGGGAGAAGGAGGGGCTCGCCCTTCTCAACGGCACCGACGGCATGCTCGGCATGCTGGTCATGGCGCTCGCCGACCTGGACATGCTCTACAAGTCCGCCGACATCACCGCCGCCCTGTCACTGGAGGCCCTGCTCGGTACCGACAAGGTGCTCGCTCCCGAGCTGCACGCCATCCGGCCGCATCCGGGGCAGGGGGCCTCCGCCGCCAACATGCTCGCCGTGCTGAAGGGTTCGGAGCTCACCGGGCACCACCAGGACGACGCTCCCCGGGTCCAGGACGCCTACTCGGTGCGCTGTGCGCCGCAGGTCGCGGGCGCGGGGCGGGACACCATGGCGCACGCGCGGCTGGTCGCCGAGCGGGAGTTGGCGTCCGCCGTCGACAATCCTGTGGTACTGCCGGACGGGCGCGTCGAGTCCAACGGCAACTTTCATGGGGCGCCGGTCGCCTACGTTCTGGATTTCCTCGCCATCGCCGTCGCCGACCTCGCGTCGATCGCCGAGCGGCGCACCGACCGGCTGCTCGACAAGAACCGGTCCCACGGGCTGCCGCCGTTCCTCGCCGACGACGCCGGGGTCGACTCCGGGCTGATGATCGCCCAGTACACGCAGGCCGCGCTGGTCAGCGAGTTGAAGCGGCTGGCCGTACCGGCGTCCGCGGATTCGATCCCCTCGTCCGCGATGCAGGAGGACCACGTCTCGATGGGGTGGTCGGCCGCGCGCAAGCTGCGCACCGCCGTCGACAACCTCACCCGGGTCCTCGCGGTCGAGCTGTACGCCGCCTCACGCGCCGTCGAGCTGCGCGAGGGCCTGAGCCCGGCGCCGGCGACGCAGGCCGCCATCGCCGCCGTACGCAAGGCGGGTGTCGAGGGGCCCGGGCCCGACCGGTTCCTGGCGCCGGACCTCGCCGCGGCGGACGAGTTCGTGCGGGAGGGGCGGCTGGTCTCGGCCGTGGAAGCCGTCACCGGACCGCTGCTGTAGGCGGACGGGGCCCTGTTCGCCGTACGGCTGAACAGGGCCCCCGCGTCGGTTACTTGAGCTTGGCCAGCTGGGCGTCGATCAGGGTCGTCGGCACGGCCGCCGCCTTGCCGCTGTCGAGCGAGGCGAAGTTCACCGTGTAGTACGTGGAGACGGTGTTGCCGGCGCGGACCACCTCGGTGTGGAAGGTGGCCGTGCCCTCGCCGTCCATGTCGGAGTTGACGGAGAACGCGACGGACTCGTCGCCCTTGCCGGAGGGCTTCCCCGCGGCGACCTTGGTGATCTTCTGCTTCTCGCCCTGGGCGGTGATGGTGAAGCCGCCGGAGCAGGCGGCGATGCCGTCGGAGACGGCCTTGACGGCCTTCTCGGCGCCGTCGCCGTCGTAGGAGGACAGACCCACGAAGGTCATCTCGACGTCGAGGACGGCCTCCTCCCCCGAGGACGGGGTGGCGGTGGGGCTCTTCGTGAGGGTGTTGCTCGCGCTCGCGTCCGTGTCGCCCGGCGCGAGACCGGCCATGGCGTGGGCCAGCGGGGCGCAGTCGGCCTTGTCGGTCTTCACTTCGCCCTTGGCCTTCGGGAGGGTGTCGTCGCCGTCGGCGGCCTCGTACCCGGTGACATCGCCCTTGGCGAGCAGCAGCTTCTCGAGCTCGGCCGCGCTGAGCGCCTTCGCGGCGGCCGTGGTCGTGCCGGCGGAGGCGGAAGCCCCGGCCTCCCCGGACGTCCCGGACTCCTTCGAGTCGTCGTCCGAACCTCCGCCGCATCCTGTGATGAGGGCGAGCGACAGTACGCTCACGGTCGCCGCGGCACCTATGCGCGCCCTCGATGATCTCTTCATGTGCGGACTATGAACGTTTCCCCAAGAAAACGTCAAGCCCGATTAAAAGCCCAGCCGTTCCCGCCGTACCGAATAGACGACGAAGCCCGCACCCAGCGTGAGGAAGAGGGTGCCGCCGACGACGTACGGCGTGGTGTCGAAGCTGCCGGTGTCGGCGAGGCGGGCGACGTCCGTGGACGTCTCCGCGCTCGTGGTGGTGACCCGTGCCTGGGTCGTGGCCTGCACGGACGGCTCTGTTCTCGCCGGCTGATCCTGAGTCGCGTTGGCGGACGGGACGAACCACAGGGCGCCCAGAAGGGTCCCCGCGGCGGTGGCGGTCAGCAACGGACGGCGAACGGATGACACGGAATATCGATCCCCTTGTGGTGCTGGCGAATTGGCCGTGTGGGGCGATGTTAGTGAAAGTCGCGGGTCACGGGAAAGTCACGGGAGGCACGGGCTTTACGCTCCGGGCATGAGCACTGAAGAGACATCACGTTTTGTACGGCTTCGGGTGGAACTCGTCGTCGAGGTCGACGACCAGGACGCCGTGACCCGGGCCGCGCTGGCGCGGATCGCCGAGGATCCTGACATGCCGGACGACGAGCGGACCCATGCCGAGAGCGCTGTGACGGAAGACACTGCGGAGGCCCTCGCGTATCTCGTGGACCCGTTCGACCTGGTCGGGGAGGTGTCGGGGGTCGAACTGGCCCAGGCCTCCTGGAGCAGTGAGCACATCGACTACGACCCGGATTCGCAGGACTGGGACCTGGACGAGGATGATGTCGAAGAAGACGAGGAAGAAGAGGTCGTCGGCTGAGCGCGCTGGGAAAAACGTGACCCCGGGCGGCAACCGCCGTCCGGGGTTTCGTCGTCTCAGGGGTCGCACGGACCGACAGACGCACCTTCCGCCACGGCGGACGTGGTGTGCCCCACACCTTCCGAGAAGGTGGAACGGGACGAACCGGTCGTAGCGTTGAGGTTCTTATTGACGGGGACTCTCGGGATTTCGGGGTTTCTGGGATTCGGCAACGATGGAGAAGCGTGTGATGACGGTCAGTAAGCGGCGCAGGGGCCTGACGGTCGCGTCCGCTCTGCTCGGCGGGGTGCTGGTGCTCTCGGCCTGTTCCGGTGGCGACGACTCGTCGTCGAGCGGCAGCGGTGGCGACACCTCGCAGGCCAAGGCCGACGAGGCGGCGGCGAAGAAGAGCTCCCAGGCCGAGATCAGGATCACGCCCAAGGACGGCACGGACAACGCCTCCATCAACAACTCCGCCGCCGTCACCGTGAGCAAGGGCACGCTCACCGACGTGACGATGACGACCTCCGAGGGCACGAAGGTCGCCGGCGAGCTGTCCGCCGACAAGACCAGCTGGAAGCCCGACACCCAGCTGGAGCGCTCCACGAGCTACAAGGTCGCCGCGGAGGCCAAGGACTCCGACGGGCTCGTCGCCCACGAGAACGCCTCGTTCACGACGGTCTCCCCGGCCAACAGCTTCATAGGCAACTTCACGCCGGAGGACGGCTCGACCGTCGGCGTGGGCATGCCGGTGTCGATCAACTTCGACAAGGCGATCACCAACAAGTCGGCCGTCCAGAAGGGCATCACCGTCTCCTCCAGCAGCGGTCAGGAGGTCGTCGGTCACTGGTTCAACGCCAACCGCATCGACTTCCGCCCCGAGGACTACTGGAAGGAGAACTCCACCGTCACGCTGAAGCTCGCGCTCGACGGTGTCGAGGGCGCCAACGGTGTCTACGGCGTCCAGCAGAAGACGGTCACCTTCAAGATCGGCCGCAACCAGGTCTCGTACGTCGACGCCAAGACCAAGCAGATGAAGATCACGCACAACGGCACGACGATCAAGACCATCCCGATCTCGGCGGGCTCGCCCGAGAACAAGACGTACGAAGGCATCATGGTGATGTCCGAGAAGTTCAAGGAGACGCGCATGAACGGCGCGACCGTGGGCTTCACCGACGACGACGGCAAGGGCGAGTACGACATCAAGGACGTGCCGCACGCCATCCGCCTCACCAACTCCGGCACCTTCGTGCACGGCAACTACTGGGGCGCCAAGTCCGTCTTCGGCAACGTGAACACCAGCCACGGCTGCGTGGGCCTGTCCGACACCAAGGGCGCCAACGACACCGGCACGGCGGGCTACTGGTTCTACACCAACTCGATCGTCGGTGACGTGGTGGTCGTCTCCAACACCGGCGACAAGACGGTGGCCCCGGACAACGGCCTCAACGGCTGGAACCTGAACTGGGCGGACTGGAAGGCGGGGTCGGCGGTCTGAGAGTCGCCCCCACTGACTGACGCGGAAGGCGGCCACCCCTCGGGGGGTGGCCGCCTTCTGTGGTTCTTCCTGCGGTTGCTAGGCGTCCGGGCCGAGTGAGGCGAGGTCGTAGGCGTCGCTGATGGTGCTGTAACCGTCCGACGTCAGATTGACGTGATCACCGGAGTCGAAGTCAGCGGGTGCCGCGTCGTCACCCGGCTTCAGTGCCTGTGGGTCGGCCGAACTGGCCGTGTCGGTGATCGCCACGACCGACTCGGCGTCCACGCCGATCAGCGGCTCTATTGCCCGACCCGAGAGCCGAGGGTTACCCCGATAAACTGTTGTCGATCTTTGACGACCACATCAGTGGCTAAGGGCTGTCCCGCACAGGCTGGCTGGAGCCCGCGCCGGGTGCGAGCGGGATACTTGCGAGACTCCGACGCGGCGCTGTGGCAGCCTGCGGACATGCCAGAGTTGCGCGTTCATGCAGGCCGTCACTATGCCGTCCAGTTCCACTACGCCTTGCCAGACGACGCATGGTGTGTGGAGCTGAGCGAGGCTGTTCCGGCGCCGGCCGCGTGGACTGAGATCCCCAACGCGGAAACGCATTTGCCTGGAGTGGCCTTCCTGGTGGCAGTGATACCTGACGAGGATCCGGACCTGGAGCCGACCGTCCACATCCACAGCCACGATGAGCACGTCATCCCCTACAAGATCATGCGCTGGTTCATGGAGCACGTGGCCGAGCAGGTTGAACACTGCCGCATCGCGTTCGAGCAGGGAGGACCTGAAGCAGTGAAATGATCAAGCAGTGACTGGTGTGATCACGGCGTCGGAGCCTTCCTGGATAGCCCCGTTCAGCGGGTTGAGCCCGCGTCAGTTCGGCAAGCGGATCACTGCGCTCGGGCGCGAGGGCGCAGATCCGGTGCGCAAGGGCCGGCCGTGGAGTCTGCCGTTGGAGGACCGCGTACTGCTGGTCGCCGCGTACTGGCGGACGAACCTGACCCTGCGCCAACTGGCGCCGCTCTTCGGGGTGTCGAGTGGACGCTGTGGTGGACAGTGGGCCTGACAGGGTCAGTCTGAACAGGGTTCCGGGTTATCGGTTGCCCGAGATCGACGGAGTCTCGGGCGAACTTTCTGTGGCCGACATGCTGCACATGATTCTGTCGGGGGTGAGCCGTTCGGAGGCCCGCTTGGTCACTGCGCTCGATCTGGTGATCTCTGAATGGGAGCATGTCGATTCTCCGCGTCGCGCGCAAGTGAACTCGTTCCCGGCTCAGGTTGATCACGGAATGGCTCAAAAGTGTTTATCCGGAATCCGGAAGTGAGTTCTGGCACGACGTTTCCGTACTCCTTGAAGCTGAGCCCATGGTTGCGGGGGAGTGCGCCCTCGCCGGGGCGGCGGTCTCCATCGCACAGCGGATCATCGTTCTGGCCCATGACTCCATGCGATGAGAGGGACGGTATGCGGTGCGTCGACAGCTCCGTCCTGGGTCCCTCCTGGCTCCCGGACAGCCTTCTCATGCAGCTCTTATTCGGGCCTTATGGAGTCATCACGCGCCGTACCTAGTTTGCGGCCATGTTCTTCACCTACCTGAGGCGCGAACTGCGCCGCCGCAGAAAGGCGGCCCTCGTCGTCGCCTCCGGGCTCGCGCTCGGGATCGCGCTGGTCATCGTGGTCAGTTCCGTGTCGTCCGGCATGGGGAAGGCCCAGGACAAGGTCCTCCAGTCGCTGTACGGGCTGGGCACCGACATGACGGTCACCAAGGCCGCACAGCCGCAGGCCAGTTCGTCCGATCGGCCGCGCTTCCGGTTCGACGCGCAGGACAACGGCTCCGGCTCCGAGCAGAGCAGCGACCGGGTGATGGTGCAGGGGTTCCAGACGCTGTCCACCTCCACGGTCACCAAGGTCGGCCGCCAGACCGGCGTCTCGGACGCGGTCGGCGGGCTGAGCCTTCAGGTCATCAAGATCAACGGCCAGTTCACCCGGGGCGAGTTCCAGCAGAACGGCAACGGGGGCGGTGAGGGCGGCTTCGGCCGGAACGGCGGCGGTACCGGCCGGCCGCAGGGAGAAGTACGGGGCGGCGGCGCCAACTTCGACGTGAACAACTACTCCGTCTTCGGCACCGACGTCACCAAGGCGGCCCTCGGCCCGCTGACCTCCTCCAAGATCACCAGCGGCCGTACGTTCACGTCGGCCGAGACCGACGCCAAGGTCGCCGTGCTCGACTCCGCGTACGCCAAGGAGAAGAAGCTCAAGGTCGGTTCCACCGTCACCATCAAGAGCGTCAAGTTCAAGGTGATCGGCGTCGCCACCGCGGACAGCGGGGACGCGGCCGCCAACATCTACATTCCGCTCACCCAGGCGCAGGCCCTCAGCGACTCGAAGAACAAGGTCACCACGATCTACGTCAAGGCGACCGACTCCCAGAAGATCGACTCCGTCAAGTCGACCATCCAGAAGAACATCTCGGGTACGACGGTGACGACCTCGGCGGATCTCGCGGACACGGTGTCGGGGTCGCTGTCCACGGCGTCCTCGCTCGCCACGAACGTCGGCAAGTGGCTGTCGATCGCCGTGCTCGTCGCCGCGTTCCTCGTCGCCGGACTGCTCACCTCGTCCGCGGTGTCGCGCCGGGTGCGGGAGTTCGGCACGCTCAAGGCGCTGGGGTGGAAGTCGGGGCGGGTCACCCGGCAGGTCGTCGGCGAGGCGATGGTCAACGGGCTGCTGGGCGGGGCGCTGGGTATCGCGCTCGGTCTCGGGGGCGCGTACGTCGTCACGGCCATCAGTCCCACGCTGCAGGCGCAGTTGGGCGGTGGCGGTGGTGGCGGCGGTAACGCCGGGCCCGGTGGGGGCGGTGGCTTCGGTGGCGGTTTCGGACGGCAGGCGGCCGCCAAGACGCTGGACGTCGCCCTGACCGCTCCGGTCAGCCTTACGACCGTGGCGATCGCGGTCGGCCTGGCCGTGGCCGGAGGTCTGATCGCCGGCGCCTTCGGCGGCTGGCGTGCGTCGCGGCTGCGGCCGGCGGACGCGTTGCGCCGGGTCGAGTAGCGGACGTTTGCGGCGGTGCCGGTGGCCCGGT
Source organism: Streptomyces sp. NPDC005402 (assembly GCF_040606575.1). Classification (NCBI taxonomy): domain Bacteria; kingdom Bacillati; phylum Actinomycetota; class Actinomycetes; order Kitasatosporales; family Streptomycetaceae; genus Streptomyces; species Streptomyces sp. NPDC005402. Next base: position 232,551 of record NZ_JBEXFB010000013.1, on the reverse strand, counting down.
GCGCCCACGGATGTGCCTCGCCTCGTGGTCTCGCGGGTGCGGGGGCGTCGTGGCCAGCCCCCACCCGCCCGCAGCCGACAACGACTCGCACCACCCCGAAAACCACACCCTCAGGAGCGCCCACCATGTACGAACTCAGAAGCGTCACCAAGCGCTACACCCGAGGCAAGGACACCGTCGACGCGCTCGCCGGTGTCGACCTCACCATCGCCGACGGGGACCGTCTCGTCATCCAGGGCCCCACCGGCGGCGGCAAGTCCACCCTCCTCCAGATGCTCGGCGGATTGGACAAGCCCACGGAAGGCGAAGTCGTGCTGGACGGTACTGACTTGGCGAAACTGTCGGAGGCCAGGCTGACCAAGGTCCGCAGCGAGAACATCGGGTTCGTCTTCCAGTCCTTCAACCTCATCCCGACGCTGACCGCCCAGGAGAACGTCGAGACCGCCCTCGTACCCCTCGGCGTGAAGGGAAAGGAGCGACGGGAGCGGGCGGCCGAGGCCCTCACCTCCGTCGGCCTCGGGGAACGGCTCTCGCACCTGCCCTCCGAGATGTCCGGAGGACAGCAGCAGCGCGTCGCCATCGCCCGCGCCCTGGTCAAGCAGCCGAAGGTGCTCCTCGCCGACGAACCCACCGGCAACCTCGACGAGTCGATGCGCGACGAGATCATGGACGTACTCGAACGCATGTGGAAAGAGCTGGGGTTGACCTTCATCATGGTCACCCACGACTCCGCCCTCGCGAAGAAGGCCCCTCGCGTCGCCACGATCCGCAAGGGCAGGATCACCGTGAAGGAGAACGCCGCCACCTGAGCGAGCAGCCTCAACTCCCGCTGAACCCGGCGGTCTTGTAACAGACTTTGCTGTCAGGGAGTTGTCTATTGAGGTCGTGATCACCCCTCGGCATACTTCGAGCACCGGGGGGTGCACGTATACGCGTGCGAGTCTGCCCCCTACCGGGTGAACGGGGAATTCACCCGGACCTTCTGCAAGGGGGAATCTTGCGCAGACCAGTGAAAAAAGCATGCGCGGCCACGATCGCCACGGCGGCCGCGGTAGCGCTTGCGGCGGGCATGACCAGCCCGGCCTCGGCGGACGCGACGCAGACGTCGAGCGTCTCCCAGTCGAACAAGGCGCAGTCGAACAAGGCGCAGCTCACGCCCAAGCACCGCATCACCCTGATCACCGGTGACCGCGTCGTCGTGGACGCCAAGGGCCGCGTCGTGGGCCTGGAGCCCGCGAAGGGCCGTGAGCACATACCGGTTCAGCTCCGCAAGGCCGACGGCCACACGTACGTGCTGCCGTCCGACGTCGTCCGCCTGGTGTCGAGCGGCAAGCTCGACCAGCGGCTCTTCGACGTCACCGAGCTCAACAAGGCCGCCACCCGCAAGTCCCAGAGCAAGGGACTGAAGGTGATCGTCGGCTACAAGGGCGCGGCGACCGCGACCAAGGACGACGTCAGGGGCGCGGGCACGCTCCGCCACTCCCTGACCTCCCTGAACGCCGACGCGGTACAGACGCCGAAGGAGGACGCGCCCGAACTGTGGGACGCCGTCACCAACGGCGACAAGACCGCCTCCGGCATCGCGCACGTCTGGCTCGACGGCGTCCGCAAGGCCAGCCTCGACAAGTCCGTGCCGCAGATCGGCGCCCCGAAGGCCTGGGCCAAGGGCTACGACGGCAAGGGCGTCAAGATCGCCGTCCTGGACACCGGAATCGACGCGACCCACCCGGACCTCAAGGACCAGGTGATCGCGGCCAAGAACTTCTCCACCTCCGCCGACGCGACCGACAAGTTCGGCCACGGCACCCACGTCGCCTCCATCGCGGCCGGTACCGGCGCGAAGTCCGGCGGCAAGTACAAGGGTGTGGCCCCGGGCGCCAAGCTGCTCAACGGCAAGGTGCTCAGCGACGACGGCTACGGCGACGACTCGCAGATCCTGGCCGGCATGGAGTGGGCCGCCGAGCAGGGTGCCAACGTCGTCAACCTCAGCCTGGGCGGCGGCGACACCCCGGCGATCGACCCGCTGGAAGCCGAGGTCAACAAGCTCTCGGAGACCAAGGGCATCCTGTTCGCCATCGCCGCCGGCAACGAGGGCGACTTCGGCGACCAGACCATCGGATCCCCGGGCAGCGCCGCCTCCGCCCTGACCGTCGGCGCGGTCGACGACAAGGACAAGCTGGCCTCCTTCTCCAGCACCGGCCCCGGCCTCGACGGGCAGATCAAGCCCGACGTGACCGCGCCCGGCGTGGACATCACCGCGGCCGCCGCTCCCGGCAGCCTCATCGACAAGGAGGTCGGCGAGAAGCCCGCCGGCTACCTCACCATCTCCGGTACGTCGATGGCGACCCCGCATGTGGCGGGCGCGGCGGCGATCCTCAAGCAGGAGCACCCCAACTGGGGCTACGCCGAGCTGAAGGGCGCCCTGACGGGCTCCGCCAAGGGCGGCAAGTACACGCCGTTCCAGCAGGGTTCGGGCCGTATCCAGGTCGACAAGGCCATCACGCAGACCGTCATCGCCAACCCGGTGTCGGTGAGCTTCGGCACGCAGAATTGGCCGCACACCGACGACAAGCCGGACACCAAGCAGGTGACGTACCACAACCTCGGTACGAAGGACGTCACGCTCAAGCTGTCGTCGACGGCCACCAACCCGAAGGGGCAGGCCGCTCCGGCCGGCTTCTTCAAGCTGGGCGCCACCACGGTGACGGTCCCGGCGGGCCGCGAGGCCTCCGTCGACGTCACGGTCAACACCAAGCTGGGCGGCACGCTCGACGGCGCGTACTCGGCGTACGTGACCGCGACGGGCGGCGGCCAGACCGTCCGCACGGCGGCGGCGGTGCAGCGGGAGGTCGAGTCGTACAACGTCACGCTGAACGTCCTCGACCGTGACGGCAAGCCGGCCAAGACCTACAGCACGGACCTGTCCGGCATCTCCGGCCTCGCCAACGGCAAGTGGTTCACGCCGTACGAGGAGGACGGCTCGGTCACGGTCCGCGTGCCCAAGGGCGGTTACATCCTCAACTCCGCGTACTTCGTGGACCCGGAGGACGCCACCAAGGGCGCCGACTGGATGGTCCAGCCCAAGCTGAACGTCACGAAGAACACGACGATCACGCTGGACGCGCGCAAGGCCAAGCCGGTCGACATCACCGTGCCGGACGCGGCCGCCAAGTCGGAGTTCGCCTCGCCCGGCTTCGAGGTCGACACGGCCGAAGGCGGGTACGGCTACGGCTGGTTCCTGGACTCGTACGCGGGCTTCCGTACCGCGCACTTCGGTCCGCAGGTGACCGACGGTTCGCTCAGTGAGCAGTTCGACGGCCACTGGAGCAAGGGCGCCACCGAGCAGTACGACACCGTGGCCGGCAGCAAGGTCAAGCAGTTCGCGACCGGTTACACCAAGCACTACAAGGCGAGCGAGCTGGCCAAGGTGAAGGTCGCCATGGGCGCCGCGGCCGGCGGCAAGAAGGGCTCCATCAACGCCGTGGGCTGGCTGCCCGGCTCCTTCTCCGCCTCCTCGATCGGCATCCAGCAGACCCTGCCCGGAACCCGCACCCTCCACCTGTCCACGCTCAGCGGCGTGAAGTGGGGCATGGACTTCGAGCAGGACAGCGGCGTGGACCCGGACGGCTTCCCGATCGCCGACGCGTACTACACACTCGGTGCCCCGCAGTCCTTCAAGGGCGGCAAGTCGTACGGGAAGACCTTCAACACCGCGGTCTTCGGCCCGCACCTCAACGCCGACTTCGGTCTGTACCGCAACGGCAACGAGATCTTCGGCTCCCTCCCGCTGTTCGCGGACGGTAGTGCGCACGCCGGTTCGTCGGCGTTCACCTCGGTGAAGACCACGCTGTACAAGAACGGCGTCAAGGTCGGCTCGAACGACGACCCGCTGTTCGGTGAGAAGACGTTCAAGGTCCCGGCCGGCCAGGCCCCGTACAAGCTGACGACCTCGGTCAAGCGCAGTGTCAAGGTCGCGGCGGCCTCCACCCGGATCGACGCCAGCTGGACGTTCTCGTCGAAGAAGACGGCCGACTTCACCAAGCTGCCCGCCTCCATGGTCCGCTTCAACGCGGCCACGGGTCTGGACAGCAAGGTCGAGGCCGGCAAGACGGTCAAGATCCCGCTGACCGTCGAGGGCTCCGCGAAGGGCTCCAACCTGAAGTCCCTCGCGGTGTACGTGTCGTACGACTACGGCCAGACCTGGAAGAAGGTCACGGTCTCGGGCGGCAAGATCACCGTGAAGAACCCGGCGAAGGGGAAGGCCATCTCCTTCCACGCCAAGATCGCCGACAAGAAGGGCAACAAGTCGACGATCTCGATCTACAACGCGTACTACGGGAAGTGACCCGGAGAACGCGGTAGTCGAGGGCCCGTCGGAAGCGCTGCTTCCGGCGGGCCTTCCACGTGCCGTCAGCCCGCCGTCCGGATGATCCGGCACCCGGGGGCCGGGGCCCGCTCGCCGGGAAGGTGGGCCCGGAGCCCGATGGCACCGTGATCCGGCAACCCTGATCCGGCCCCCGGAAGAACAGCTTCCGGCGGCCGCCCGTGTTTGAGTGGCCGTATGACCACAGAGACCGTCGAGTACATCCGCTACCGCATCCCGGAAGACCGCTCGGCGGAGTTCCTGTCCGCCTACACGCACGCCTCGACCCAGCTGGCGGCGGCTCCGCAGTGCGTCGACTACGAACTGGCGCGCTGCGAGGAGGACTTCGAGCACTTCGTCCTGCGTATCACCTGGACGTCCACCGAGGACCACCTGGAGGGCTTCCGCACGTCGGAGCTGTTCCCGGACTTCCTCGCCGAGATCCGGCCGTACATCGAGAACATCGAGGAGATGCGCCACTACAAACCGACGACGGTCCGCGGCCGGGGCGCCGCCGTCCCCACCCTGTTCTCGTGGGCGGGCGGCGCGGAGGCCTTCGGACGGCTCACCACGGTCTTCTACGAGAAGGTCCTCGCCGACGACCTCCTGGCCCCGGTGTTCGAGGGACTGGCCCCCGAGCACGCCGAGCACGTCGCCCTGTGGCTCGCGGAGGTCTTCGGCGGCCCGACCGCGTACTCGGAGACCCAGGGCGGCCACGGCCACATGGTCGCCAAGCACCTGGGCCGCGACATCACCGAGCCGCAGCGTCGCCGCTGGGTGAACCTCATCCAGGACGCCGCCGACGAGGCCGGCCTGCCCACCGACCCGGAGTTCCGCTCGGCGTTCCTCGCCTACGTGGAGTGGGGCACCCGGCTCGCGGTCCACTTCTCGGGGCCGGACGCCAAGCCGCCCGCGGAGCAGCCGGTTCCGCAGTGGAACTGGGGGGCGGCACCGCCGTACCAGGGCTGAGCGGGGTCAGGAGTGCGCGGACTCGCCCGCCCGGGTCGCGTCCGCGCCCCAGCTCGCCAGCAGCCGGAGCGCGTCGGCCGACGGGGAGCCCGGTTCCGCGTGATAGGTGATCAGGGTCTGTTCGGTGCCGTCGGACAGGGGGAACGACTCGAAGTTCAGGGTCAGTTCGCCGACCAGCGGGTGGCGGAGCTGCTTGACGCCGAAGTTCTTCTCCTTGACGTCGTGCGTGGCCCACAGACGCCTGAACTCCTCGCTCTTGACGGAGAGTTCACCCACGAGAGCGGACAGCAGCGGATCGTCCGGATGGCAGCCGGCGTCCATGCGCAGATAGCTGACCACGTCGGTCGCCTTCTGCTCCCACGGCACGAACAGCTCGCGGTACTCCGGCCGCAGGAACACCAGCCGGGCCCAGTTGCGGTCCCGCGCCGGCAGCTCCGACCAGTCCCCGAAGACCGCCGCGGCCATCCGGTTCCAGGCGAGGATGTCCGAGCGCCGCCCCGAGACGTACGCCGGGACGTCCATCGAGTCCAGCAGCTGGCGGATCGCCCCGCGCACCTGCTCGGTCCGTGCGGCCGACTTCTTCTTGTGCTGCTTGGGCTTCGCCAGGTGCGTGAGGTGGGCGTGCTCGGCGTCGGTCAGCCGGAGCGCGCGGGCGATCGAGCCGAGGACCTCCGCCGAGACGTTCCGCCCGTTGCCCTGCTCCAGGCGGGTGTAGTACGCCACGGAGACGCCCGCCAGCTGGGCCAGCTCCTCGCGGCGCAGTCCCGGCACCCTGCGGTGCCGTCCGAAGTCCGGCAGCCCCACGTCCTCCGGCTTCAGCCGGGCCCGCCGGGTGCGCAGAAACTCGCTGAGCTCGGCGCGCCGGTCCAGTGAGCCGCTTCCGGGCAGTTCCTCGGCCATGTCGTCCATACGTCAAGTATTCACGGTCGTACGCTCAGCATCCTGTCCCCGCCAGTAGTAGGAACACTGGACGTACGCAGAGCTGTGGTCTGGGTGGATCGCGATTCGTCGGGCAGGCTGAAAGCGTGCCCGGCGGATGGACAGAAGGCAGCCGGGCACGCACCCCCTCGCTAGGAGAAACCCCGGCATGACCACTGTCGCCGCATACGCCGCCCCCGCCTCGAAGGCTCCCCTGGAGCGCACCACCATCGAGCGCCGGGCGGTCCGCGAGCACGACGTCCTGATCGACATCAAGTTCGCCGGCATCTGCCACTCCGACATCCACCAGGCCCGTGAGGGCTGGGGCGAGGCCATCTTCCCGATGGTCCCGGGCCACGAGATCGCGGGCATCGTCTCCGAGGTCGGCCCCGGCGTCACCAAGTACAAGGTCGGCGACCGCGTGGGCGTCGGCTGCATGGTCGACTCGTGCGGTGAGTGCGAGAACTGCAAGGCCGGCATCGAGCAGCACTGCGTCAAGGGCAACGTCCCCACGTACAACGGCATCGGCAAGGACGGCGAGCCCACCTACGGCGGCTACTCCGAGAAGGTCGTCGTCGACGAGAACTACGTCGTCCGCATCCCCGAGGGCCTGTCCCTCGACGAGGCCGCCCCGCTGCTGTGCGCCGGCATCACCACCTACTCCCCGCTCAAGAAGTGGGGCGCGGGCCCCGGCAAGAAGGTCGCCGTGATCGGCCTGGGCGGTCTCGGCCACATGGGCGTCAAGATCGCGCACGCGCTCGGCGCCGAGGTGACGGTCCTCTCCCAGTCCCTGCGCAAGAAGGACGACGGCCTCAAGCTGGGCGCCGACCACTACTACGCGACCAGCGACGAGAACACCTTCAAGGAACTGGCGGGCACCTTCGACCTGATCCTCTCCACGGTGTCGGCCCCGCTGGACTTCGGCGCGTACCTCAGCCTGCTCAAGACGGGCGGCGCGCTGGTCAACGTCGGCGCCCCCGAGGAGCCGATCGCGCTGAACCTGTTCTCCCTCATCGGCGGCAACAAGACCCTCGCCGGTTCGATGATCGGCGGCATCGCCGAGACCCAGGAGATGCTCGACTTCTGCGCCGAGCACGGCATCGGCGCCGAGATCGAGCTGATCGCCGCATCCGAGATCAACGAGGCGTACGAGCGGGTCGTCAACAGCGACGTCCGCTACCGGTTCGTGATCGACACGGCGACGATCTGACCCGCGCGGTGTGAACGATGATGTGAACGAAGGGCCCCGGTCTTGTGCCGGGGCCTTTTGGTGTGCGGTTGGTCGGTGGGACGGGGTCCCCGCTTCCTGGCCGACATCCTGGGACTGAGGGTGGGTCCCCGCTACGGGCCCTTCGTGACGAGTTCGACACGATCCTCGCCCGGATCCGGAAGGCGGGCCTGACGTACTGGGCGGACCCCTTCCACCACCGCCCCGGCGAGACCAACCGCAACGACGGGGGCCGGGGCGCCTACTTCGACGATCCGGACGGCCACCGACTGGAAATCCTGACGCGGCCGTACGGCAGCGGGGGCTGACGTTCCGGGCCAGGACCTCCACCCGCATGCGCGCTGAGCACGCGGCTTCACAGTCCGGACGCGTCCGGGGACACCCATCCGCCGAACCGCTCGCGCAGCCGGTCCCGTTCACCGGCCGACGCGAGGACGACGTCCGCGCCACCGTCGTAGGGATGATGGATGCGCCGCATCCCGGTGTCCGTCACGAATACCCCGGCGAGCACGTCGTCGGCGACCTCACGGAGGATCGCGTCGGCACAGCCTGGCCGCCAGGGTCGGCGATCCACGTAGAGATGCGTGTAGGAACGCAACTCGGGGTCGGGGACGTCCTCGTCGGCCAAGGTCATCCACCGTGTCCCGTCCGGGTGCACCTCGGGCCGCCGCTCCGCAAGTTCGGGCCCGTCGGGCTCCCAGGACCACCCCACGGTCACGACGTACACCTCGCCTCCGGCGAAGAGCTCCTCCAGCACGGCGTTGTACCGGTGCAGTACGACGCCGTACTCCTCCTCCGTCCCGGGGTAGCGCTTGGACCCGGGAAGGCTGTGGAAACGGACCCAGCGGTCGGGGTAGGAGCCCCGCAACTCATGAGCGACGGGCGGGCCTTGGGGCCACTGTCGTTGCCACAGCGCGGAGAGGTGCTCGGCGTCGACAGCGGGAGTCATCGGCACAGGTGGGCAGGGAGGTCGCCGGAAAGGCCGGGGTTGGATCTGCTCTGCGTCGAGGTGCACATCATCGAACCAGCCTGGCAGACATGCGGACTTGGAGTGATCCGAATGCCGCCCCGGCTCGGCGCGAGGCGTGGGGCTGCGCCCCCTCGGGCGAGAGGGCGCACCCACTGTCCAGAGGCCTACCGAGTGCCGTTCGCCGCGAACGTCCACACCGCGCGGCTGCCGGGGCCGACCGTGAGGGTCGAGTGGCCGAGCTGCTCCACGTGGCGGTCCCTCACGGGCCGGTTGAGCGACATCTCGACCCGCTGGAAGCCCGCTTGTTCGCGCGGGACGGCGTCGAGCCGGATCGTGGTGCCGCCGCCCTGCGCGATGACGCCACCGCCCGTCACGGTCTTGACGGCGAACCCGCCCGCCCGCAACAGCGGCACGGTGTCGGCGAGGTCGCCCTCGGTGACCGCGATGCGCACGGAGGTCACGTCACGCATCAGGTGGTTGCGGTAGTCGTCGGACAGGACGCGCTCCCGGCCGACGTCACCGGGGAAGCTCGCCGGCTCGGTGTTGCTGCGGGGATCGGCGAAGTACTCCGGACGGTACTCCATCGCCCAGGCACCGAAGGCGTCGTACTCGGTGGTGGTGAGGATGGCGTCGAACCAGGGCACGGGCACCCCGTCACCGAGGTCCCGGGTCTGGAGGAACTCGATGGGGTCGGCGACCCCCTCTCTCTTCAGTCGTTCGGTGACCGTCGCCAGGTCGCCGTCCCGTTCGGTGGACAGACCCAGCCCGGCGGAGCCGAGGGTGCCGTCCTGGCCGCCGATGTCACCGACTCCGAACAGTTCGAGATAGGTCTCGCGGCCCATCAGGTAGCGGCCGGTCCAGGTCTGTCCGCCGGTCCCGGTCGTGGTGCGGACCTGGAAGTTGGCGAAGTCCCTGAGGTAGTCGGAGTGTTCGATGGCGTCGGCGGTCTGCCGGTCGAAAACCCCGTAGGAATGGTTGTAGAACAACAGCTGCCGGTCGGACGAGGACGGGCTGTCCTCGGCCTGTGCCGTCCCCACAGCACCCCCGATCGCTCCGGCGAGGGCCACAGCGAGCACGACGATCATCCGTAATATCCGCGGAATCATCATGCGGGCGATCGTAGGGCGGGAAGACGGCGGGCGCGGTTCTTTTCCAACGGGGTCGAAATGCTTGACACCCGGGGTTCGGCGGGGTGGGGTACGGGACCCTCGTCAGGACGGGGCGGCGACACCGGTCTCCGGCTCGTCGCCGCCCGGATCTTGTGACGGCTCCTGGAGCTGCTCGCGCACGTAGTCCCAGATCACCGCGATCAGCGCGGAGACCGGTACCGCGAGCAGACTCCCCACGATTCCGGCGAGGTTGCCGCCCAACGTCACCGTCAGCAGGACCACCGCCGCGTGCAGGCCGAGCCCCCGGCTCTGGATCATGGGCTGGAACACATTGCCCTCGAGCTGCTGCACCACCACGATGATGGCCAGCACGATCAGCGCGTCCGTCAGGCCGTTGGAGACCAGCGCGATGAGAACCGCGACGAAACCGGCGAAGAAGGCACCGATGATCGGCACGAACGCGGAGACGAAGGTCAGCACCGCCAGCGGGAGCACCAGCGGTACCCCCAGGATCCACAGACCCAGGCCGATCAGGACGGCGTCGATCAGGCCGACGGCCGCCTGGGAACGCACGAAGGAGCCCAGCGTGTCCCAGCCACGCGCGGCCACGGTCGGGACGTCGGTGGAGAGCCGGCCGGGCAGCTGACGGGCGAGCCACGGCAGGAACCGCGGGCCGTCCTTGAGGAAGAAGAACATCAAGAACAGCGCCAGTACGGCGGTGACCAGGCCATTCACTACGGTGCTCACGCCTGTGACAACAGCGCCGACCATGCTGCCGAGACCGTCCTGCGCTCGGGAGACCGCGGAGTCGAAGGCCTTGTCGATCTGGGCGTCACCGATGTTCAACGGCGGCCCGGCGGCCCACTCGCGCACCTTCTGGACGCCGTCCACCACCCCGTCGGTCAACTGGCCGGACTGGGACGCCACCGGCACCGCGATCAGTGCCACGATCCCCGCGGCGACCAGCAGGAACAGCACGGTCACCGTCGACGCGGCAAGAGCGGGCTTCCAACCGCGGCGTAGCAGGAAGCGGGTCGGCGGCCAGGTCAGCGTGGTCAGCAGCAGACCGATCACGAGCGGCCACACCACCGACCACATCCGGCCCAGCACCCACAGGCTCACCGCGAGCATCAGCAAGATGAGCAGCAGCTCCGCGGAGGCCCGCGCCGACGTGCGCAGCGCTGCGCGGGTTCTCGTAGAACTCAAGTTCGCAGTCACGGAGGCACCCTATGGGTACTCATGTCACACCGGCACCATGGCTGCGTCAGCGGTTGTCAGCGGTCGGCCGTGGAATCGCCCGGCGCCCTCGCGCGTTGAGGGGGAGTGGGCAGGGGATGCCGGCAGTCGGCCGGCCGAGCGGCCCGAGCGAGCAGATATGGGAGGACAGCGATGGCTGCGCAGACACAGAGGGCCGTGCTGGCGGGCGGATGCTTCTGGGGCATGGAGGAGCTGATCCGCCGGCTTCCGGGTGTCACGGCGACCCGGGTGGGATACACCGGCGGTGACGTGCCGAACGCCACGTACCGCAACCACGGCACGCACGCGGAGGCCATCGAGATCCTCTTCGACCCCGAGCAGACCGACTACCGCACACTCCTGGAGTTCTTCTTCCAGATCCACGACCCGAGCACCAAGAACCGCCAGGGCAACGACATCGGCCTCAGCTACCGCTCGGCGATCTACTACGTGGACGACGAGCAGAAGCGGATCGCCGAGGACACCATCGCGGACGTGGATGCCTCCGGCCTGTGGCCCGGCAAGGTCGTCACCGAGGTGGAGCCGGTCGGTCCCTTCTGGGAGGCCGAGCCCGAGCACCAGGACTACCTCCAGCGCTACCCGGACGGTTACACCTGCCACTTCCCGCGGCCGGGATGGCGGCTGCCCGCGCGCGCGGAGGGCTGACCGGCAGAGGCTCCGCGGCCGGGGCGATCCGTCACCGTGCGGCGGTAACCGAAGACCGACTGCGGGCGTGGGCTTGCCGGGTACATCCATACCGACTACCAACAGGCGGTTCTCGTCGACCTCGGGACAGGAACCGGTCAGCGGGAACTGCCCGCCGTGGAGCGTGGCCATGATGGCCTTCCACGCCCCGCCCGGCCGCAGGTCCATCTCGACCGAGCCGGGAACGGCGTAGGCCCACTGTGCGTACTGGTCGGCGGTGGTCCACGCCCGCGACACCCGCGCCGCCGGAACGGCCAGCGTTCGGGTCAGCCGGTAGGAGAAGTCGTCGGCCGGGGTGGTCTGCTCGGTGCTCATGCTTCGTCGCCTCGTTTCGTGCCTCGCGGGACTGTCGCCCCGTAGACGCCCGCGGGCGCGAAGAGCCATCGGTCTGCCCGGCTTCTTTTGTCCGGACGGAGTTCGGCTCCGGAAGGCTGTAGCGGTGAGGACGGCGCAGGCAGTACCCCTGCTCGCGCCTTACGCACCCGGCGGGCGCGTCCACAGGGTCACGTCGCTGCTCGTCGCGACGGCGAGGGTGCGGCCGGAGGGGGAGAAGCCGACGGCCCGGAGTTCGGAGTAGCGGGAGTCGAAGATGTGCCACCACCGTTCGCCGTGCGGGTTGCGGTAGGGCATGCCGCTGCCGTGGGAGAGCAGGACACGTTCGTTCGGCCAGGCCGGGGCGACGACCTCCACGTGCCAGCCGCCGGCGGCGGTGGTGTGGAGCCCGCCGCCGTACAGCCCGGCGATGTGCACCCGGCGGCCGGCGACCGGTCCGAGGCCCGGGCAGGTCAGATCAGCGGCCGCGTCCGGCGTACTGCTCTCCGGATCCGGATCCCGGTCCCGCGCGATCTTCTCGCCGGTGACGGCGTCGAAGAGACCATGACCGTCGTGCGAGACGACCATCACCATGTCGTCGCCACTGTCCGGATGCGTCGCGAACCCGATCCCGAGCAGCCCTCCGACCGCGGCACAGGACGCGAACACGGGCCGCCAGGGAGCGGGCGCGGGAAGCACGGGGACCGACGACAGCCGATCCCGCAAGTCCCGCTGGTAGGGAGAGAGTTCCGTCACCCCACCATGATCCCCCTGCGGCGGGGCGGGCTCAGCTCTGCGCTGTGGGCCGTACAGCGATCTCGTCCCACATCCTCGTGATCTCCGCCCTGACCCGGCTGTCGGAGGATGCCTCGACGCACTCGGTCGTGATCGGACCCGGCGAGACGGTGGTCACCCGCACCGACTCGCCGGCCTCCTGGCGCAGCCCCTCGCAGATGGCCCGGACCGCGAACCTCGTACCGGCGTAGACCGCCATGGTCGGGACGACACGGAACGCGGTCGTGGACGGGTGGACGCGACGGTGACGAAGTGGCCGCCGCCCTGCGCCCGGAAGACCGGCAGCGCGGAGACCAGCAGCGCGGCACCGATCCCGTGCGGTACACGGGGGGCTTGAGGCCGCTGGTGTCCCTGTCGCAGTCGCAGTCGCCGTCACCGCCGTCACCGTCCGCTGAACAGCGCGGGTCTCGCGGCGCCGCCCGGCGTGAAAACCTCGGCGTCAGCCTGAGCCTCAGCGTCAGCCTCCGGCCTTGGCCACGCCGATCGGGCAGGACACCCCGGTCCCGCCGGGCCTGTGCTGCCATGACCCGTGGGTCTGGCGTCGCCCGACCTTCCGCTGAGACCGGGTCGAGGTAGAAGACGCACTGGTCGGCGTTGAACTCGCCTGCCTCGGCGACGAATCGGAACTTGTCGCCTGCGCCGACGATGCTCATGGACGTAGGTGAACCTCTCGTCTTCCTCAGGACATGTGAGGAAGCCGGTAGCCCATCCCCAGCGCTGGCATGATCGCCTCAGTTGCCCGCATGTCCCGAAGAACTGCAAGGGCAGCAATCCACACCCACCCTTTACCCGCCGCCTTTGGAAGGACTGATATGCCTCGCCGCACCCGTGCAGCAGGACTGAGCTTCCTGTGCGCTGCGATGGCCTTCCTCGTCGCCGCGTGCACAACAGACCATTCGGACACCAGGCAGGCTCCGCAGCCTCGGCGATCCCCCTCGCCCAGCCCGGCAACGGCAACCGCCGCGAACACTGCACGACCCTTCGTGTTGAAGCCGCCGGAACTGGACGCCGACGAGACTCTCGCCGGCCGACAGGAAATGACCAGCGGGAATGCCAGCATCGCCTACAGCAAGGGCAGGAAAGGCGACGCCCTCATCGTGGCAGTGAGCTGCCAGGGCGAAGGGAAGATCAAGGTTGTCGTGCGGTCCGTACACGTCTCCTTCTCACAACCATGCGTCGCCGACAAGAACAGCACCAACCACAACCAGGTTGACCTGACAGGGGCAGATCGAAACGGCGTGGCCTCGGTCGAAGCACCCTCGGCCGTGCGTTGGTCCATGACCATCGGCCATGGCGCACCTGTACAGGAAGAGTCACCTGAGGAGAGCTAAGAGGTTGCCAATGCGGCTTGACGAACACGTGAAGCCGCGCTCACGGACCATCTGTGACGATGGGCCATATCCCCGTGGCCGCCCACAGGGCAGCGCGATGGGCCATACCTGGAACCCTCGTGGCCTGCACCTGATAGCAGTGTCTCGCCTACTCCCCAGCAGGAGCAATGCCCGTCGGGCAAGACGTTCCCCAGTTCGTCCCGGACGGGTCACTTAGCTTGACCCCCGTCCCGGCGAGCCTGTGCTGTCATGTGGCCCATGGCCGGAGCCGGCTGTCGGGTGCACCGGTCTGTCATCCGCGTAGGTGGGCAAGAAGTTCGTCTTCAACGGGGTAGGCGCGTTCCTGGGGCAGCAGTCGGGCGGCGGAGTCCAGATCGCCAGCGTTGACCAGGGCGTGGATGTGGTGGGCAAGTGGGGTTACGTCGCGGATGGCGACCGTCCACTCGTCTGCGTAGAGTCGTGCGGCCTCACCGGAGAGGCCGAGTTGCAGAGACCGGTACGGCAGGGGTTGCAGGTGCAGATCCCGCTCAGGGTCCCACTGCACGCGAGCGGGCGCGCGCTTCAATTGACGCTGCCAGGCGGCCCGGTCGGGGTGTACTCCGCGGACGTAGCTCGACAGGCACGCGTGGCGCAGCGCCCAGTTGAAGCCGTCACCGCTGATCTCGACCGCGAGAACGGTCTCCTGCCCCTCCTTGGCGCCCCAGCCGCATCGGTACATCATCCAAAGAAACGACGGCTTGATCCATGTCAAGGCGTGTTCGCAGACCCTTTCGCATGGCGGTGTCCAGGGCTCCCTACGCCTCCGTACAGCCCCCAGTCATCCAGACCGGAGTAAATCAACACAGTGCGGCACGAGGGGGCAGAGAGGGACTCGGCCTCTCCTGCGTACAGGGCGACCAAGGAGTCGTTGCCTCTCCACCAGTTGTCCGTCATTCCCTTGACCTCCGCGACTGGCTCGAAGCCGTCCAGAGCGATCTCATCGACGCGATCGCCGGTGACTCTGGTGACCTGCTGCGCCCACATCGACGCATGGTGGGCGAGAGCGACGGACTCCACCCACCCCTCGACGGTTCGGTGCAGGGGCGTCCAGCGATAGCCGTACACCCCGAACTCCCCACCGGGTCCGATCATGAACGAGTAGGGGGTTGCAGTCCGATCGGTCCCTGCCGGGTACAACCATCCCTCGTTCGGCGAACCCTCTGGAAGATCGGAGTCCAGATATTTGGGTCCACCGTCATAGTGCGGAGCCGGAGGCAGCACGAGACCTCCCCAGCGCTCCTGATACTCCTTCACACGGTTGATCTCCACCGGCGGGACGCCGAGCGCAAGCCACTGCTCCGCAAGCCGGCCGACCGGCGGCACGTTGATCCTGATGCTGTGCGCGGCGACGAACGACCGCGCCCGACGCGTCAGTCCATCGAGTACGGCTTTGCTGAGATGTCGCTCCATGTGCCGGACGCTACTTGGCAAGCACGGGCAACTGCCTGTCGTTTCCGCCGGACGTGCTCCGTCGGATCGGGCAACGGGTCAAAAATCGATGGTCACCTGAGCTGACCGAGCCCACGCTGTACGCCATGGAAGAACCGCTCCGCAGGATTCGCGCGCTCCACACGGCGTCCACGATCACCGTCTACCAGGCGTACTCCCCTGAGATCGGACTGCCCGCCATCCGAGATGGCCGTTTTCCGGCGGTGTGGAAGCCTGGCCGCATGACGTGGATCAAACCCAGTTTCATGTGGATGATGTACCGGTCCGGCTGGGGTACGAAGGAGGGGCAGGAGACCGTCCTCGCCGTCGAGATCACCCGCGACGGCTTCGACTGGGCACTGCGCCATGCCTGCCTGTCGAGTTACGTCCGCGGACTGCATTCCGACCGCGACGCCTGGCAGCGTGACCTCAAGCGCGCACCGGCCCGTGTCCAGTGGGATCCCGAACGCGATCTGCACCTGCGTCCCCTGCCGCACCGCTCGCTGCAACTGGGGCTCTCGGGTGAGGCATCGTCGCGCTACGCGGACGAGTGGATCGTGTCCATCAGCGACGTGACTCCGCTCGCCAACGAGATCCACGCACTCGTCAGGAACGGTGAACTGGAGTCAGCCACCGGACTGCTCCCCCAGGAGCAGGGATACCCCACCAGCGCAGAACTCCTGGCCCGCCTGTGTCCCTGACCTGCGATCAGGGCACGACTGGGGCCATCATGCACGGGTCACATGGCGGCGCAGGTTTGTGAACGCCTCTTGACGACCCACGTCATCCTGTCGCGCTTCCACGCGGCGGGAAACGGCCCTCCTGGGCGGCGGGCAGGCCGCTCTCCGGGGCGTATGCCTGGTAGACGGTGATCGTGGAGTCGGCGTAGGCCGCACGGATCTCGCGTTGCGGTTGTTCCATGGCGTACAGGGTGGAGTCAGCCGGCACGGGCGGCCACTGATTTACGGTGCGCATCGGAAAGGGGACAGTTGCCAGGCGTATTGCCGTACCGGCTACCGTCCTCTCGGTGAACCTCAACCTCATCAACGACGTGCCCGACGGGCTAACGCGAAGAGCCCGGACCTTTGTCAGCGTGCACGGCATCAGGGTCGACGTCCGGCCGGTTGCGGAGCACAGGCAGTGGTGGCTTGACCGGGAAGTCCCCTCTCCGGTGATCGACCGGATGACGGCCTTTCAGGAGCGGTGGGGCGGACTGCTCCTGCCGCCTGCTCCGCAGTACGACGGAGGGCCCAAGTACTTCGATCCCGACTCGCCCGAAGGCTCACCGGCCGAAGGATGGTGGTTCGAAGCAGGTATGCAGCGGACCGCCGTCCCCTACTCGTTCATGATCGGACCGGGCGGTGAGTTCGGCATCCACACAGATCGGTGGGTGCCCCTTCACGTGACCGTCGAGGGCTGGGTGGAGTCGCTCGCACTGGCCCACCACGCAGCCACGTGGGCGAAGCAGGTCGCCAAGGTCACCGGTGATGACGTCGACCGGATCGCCCTGGACGCCTTCGAGCCGGTGCGCGAGGTCAGAGGGCTGGTGGACACCTGGTGGCGGGGATCTGACTCGTTGGTGGCGATCTATTCAGGGGAAGCCGAGGCCTTGTCGTTTCCCCGGGGTCGCACAGCGCTCGTCTACTCGGGTCTGGACGAGTGGGGGCTGCGCGGGGGAGTCGAGCCGTAGCACTGAACGAAACGCTGTGTCACGGCTCGCTCTCATCATCGAGTGCCAGGGCTCGCCCCGCCGGCTACTTGTCGGTTACCTCGGGCGCCGACGCGATGCCCGTCGGGCACGACGCCCCCCAGTTCGTTTCGAACGGGGTACTTAGCTTGACCCCCGTCCCGCCGATTCCGCAGTAGCCCGCCGGGTTCTTGTCGAGGTACTGCTGGTGGTAGCCCTCCGCCGGATAGAAGGGTCGGCCCTGCGCGGGCAGGATCTCGGTGGTGATCGTGCGGCGGTGGCCCGAGGCCGTGAGGACCCGCTGGTAGGCGGCGCGGGACGCTTCGGCCGCCGCTGCCTGCTCGGGGGTGTGGGTGTGGATCGCCGAACGGTACTGGGTGCCGACGTCGTTGCCCTGGCGGAAGCCCTGGGTGGGGTCGTGGGACTCCCAGAAGGTCTTCAGGAGGCGCTCGTACGAGATCAGGGCCGGGTCGAAGACCACGCGGACCGCCTCGGTGTGGCCGGTGAGACCCGAGCAGACCTCCTCGTACATGGGGTGCTCGGTGTGGCCGCCCTGGTAGCCGACCAGAGTCGTCCAGACACCCGCCGGAAGTTGCCAGAACTTGCGTTCGGCGCCCCAGAAGCAGCCCATACCGAAGTCGGCGATCCCGTAGCCCTCGGGGTAGGGGCCGAGCAGCGGGGTGCCGAGGACGGTGTGGCGGTCGGGGACCGTGAACGCCGGCTCGGAGCGGCCCTTCAGCGCCTGCTCGGGAGTGGGCAGGACGGGCGTACGGCCGAACAGCATGGCGTGGGCTCCTTCGTTCGTGCGCGTCACACAGGGATGTCCGCACCGGGAACGTTTCCGTGCCGGGCCGCATTCCGACAAGCCCGCCGTCGGTCCGAAGGTGCCGTGCCCGCAGGGCCCCGGTACCACCAGGGCGGCGCGGTCACTGCGCCAGCGTCGCCGGGCTCCCCCCGTTCGCCTCGTACCCCGCCACCGCCAGCGCCCGGTATATCGCGAACTCCGCGGCCGGGTCGGCGGACAGGGTCCAGGGCAGGGCTCCGACGTGGCCGTCGATGTGCACGAGCTGGTTCATGGCCTCCGACCAGCGTTCGCCGCGCACCAGGAAGAAGACCAGCAGGTGACGGACGTGGGCCAGCATCGGATCGTCCGCGCGGGCCGAGTGCACCGCGTGCAGCGCGCCGTGGATCGCCTTGGTCACGACCTCGCTGCGGTAGAAACCGCTGACCAGGTTGACCTCGGGCAGGTGCTCGAAGACCGCGAACAACGGCATCGCGGCGAGCAGCGAGCCGTGCGGGGCCCGGGCGGCCGCCGCCTCCGCGAAGCTGTACGCCAGCTCCCGCGAACCGTGCCACTTCTCGCACCAGTAGTGCAGCGCGGCCAGATGCGCCCCCATGTGGGCCGGCGCACGGTCCAGGATCTTCAGCCACAGCTGCTCGAACTCCGCCTGCGAATAGGCCAGTCCGCGCGCCACGGAGAGCTCGACGATGTACGGGACCGGATCGCCGGGGGCCAGCAGCGCCGCCTCACCGCACGCCGCCCTCGCCTCCTCCATGATGATCCGGAACTCGTCCGTGCCCGGGGTCGACGTCCGCCACGCCTGCTGCACCAGGAACTCCGCGTGCACGGCCGCGCCGCCGGCGTCCTTGGGCTGCTCGATCCGCCACACCCGCAGCCACTGTCCACCCGGCGTCTCGCTGACCCCGCCCGGCCGCTGCCGCAGCTCCAGCGAGGCGGCCCCGGCGAAGGCCTGCACACGCTGCCAGCGCAGCTCGCCCTCCCGCTCGGTGCCCGCCAGGAGTTGGGAGGCGGCCTTGTAGTCCTGCGTGCGCTGCACCAGGTCCAGGACGTCCAGCAGGTCCTGGTCGGGGCCGGGCATGCGGATGTCCAGCTCCTCCTGCCGTACGAATCCGTAGTCCGCCGGGTCCGCGGCGTCCGGGTGGCCCGCCGGGACCTGCTCGATCCCGCCCCGCCTGCGCCGCAGGAACGGAAGCAGCACGAAGCCCAGCAGGACCGCCGCCATCAGGACCCAGAGAATCTCCATGCCCCAAGAGTTCCAGACGCCGCCGACAATTGCCCAACCCGGTCCGCGCCCTGTGGAAAACTGCCCGGACCGGCCCGAACACCCTGGGGAAAACGCTCCGGGACCGGCCCGAACGCCTGGGGAAAACCCTGCCGTGCGGCCGTGCGGAGCCCGTCGTCCCTCATCGGTCCCCCGGGCGGACTACCCTCGGAGCCCATGAGCGACAGGCACATCAGTCAGCACTTCGAGACCCTCGCGATCCACGCGGGCAACACCGCGGACCCCCTCACCGGGGCGGTGGTCCCGCCGATCTACCAGGTCTCGACCTACAAGCAGGACGGCGTGGGCGGTCTGCGCGGCGGCTACGAGTACAGCCGCAGCGCCAACCCGACCCGCACCGCCCTGGAGGAGAACCTCGCCGCCCTCGAAGGCGGCCGCCGGGGCCTCGCGTTCGCGTCCGGACTGGCGGCCGAGGACTGCCTGCTGCGTACGCTGCTCAGCCCCGGCGACCACGTGGTCATCCCCAACGACGCGTACGGCGGCACGTTCCGCCTCTTCGCGAAGGTCGTCGCCCGCTGGGGCGTCGAGTGGTCGGTCGCCGACACCAGCGACCCGGCCGCCGTACGGGCCGCGATCACCCCGAAGACCAAGGCCGTGTGGGTGGAGACCCCCTCCAACCCGCTGCTCGGCATCACCGACATCGCCGCCGTCGCCCAGGTCTCCCGGGACGCGGGCGCCAAGCTCGTCGTCGACAACACCTTCGCGACGCCCTACCTCCAGCAGCCGCTGGCGCTCGGCGCCGACGTCGTGGTGCACTCCCTGACCAAGTACATGGGCGGCCACTCCGACGTCGTGGGCGGCGCACTGGTCACCGCCGACGAGACGCTCGGCGAGGAGCTGGCGTACCACCAGAACGCGATGGGCGCGGTCGCCGGGCCCTTCGACTCCTGGCTGGTGCTGCGCGGCGCGAAGACACTGTCCGTGCGGATGGACCGGCACAGCGAGAACGCCACGAAGGTCGCCGACATGCTGACCCGGCACGCGCGCGTGACGCAGGTGCTCTACCCGGGCCTGGCGGAGCACCCCGGCCACGAGGTCGCGGCCAAGCAGATGCGGTCCTTCGGCGGCATGGTCTCCTTCCGTGTGGAAGGCGGCGAGGAGGCGGCCGTCGAGGTCTGCAACCGGGCCAAAATCTTCACGCTGGGGGAGTCCCTGGGCGGCGTCGAGTCGCTGATCGAGCACCCCGGCCGGATGACGCACGCGTCCGTGGCGGGCTCGGCTCTCGAGGTCCCCGCCGACCTCGTACGCCTGTCCGTGGGCATCGAGAACGTCGACGACCTGCTGGAGGACCTCCAGCAGGCGCTGGGCAAGTAGTCCGGGCTCACCAGCCCGTCATCGGTGGAGTCGTCGTGGACGGCGGCTCCACCCAGGGGCGCGCGGTCAGCGCCCAGACCACGAACGCCACACTCGCGGCGAACAACAGCAGCCACATGAGCCGGCGCGCAATGGACCTGCGCCGCAGCATGCGCGACCCCCGCCGCACGGCGTCTCCGTACAGATCCGCCGGCACCTGGGGCGCCCCCCGCTCCATGAGCTGCCGCACGGCGGCCTCGCGCTGGGTCCGGTTCACGCGCACCTCCCGGGACGATCCGGATGTCCCATGACCCGGCCACCACTTCCGGCCCGCCCTCTCATGACGCCACCACCTTCGCCTTCACCACGGGCGGTGCGAGCTCACGCGGGGGGTGCAGCAGCGTTGCCGTGGCCCGGTCGCAGATCGTGCGGACGCGTTCCGTCGGCAGGCCGAGCAGGGCCGCCGCCTGTTCCTCGGCCACACCCTCGTAGAGGCGCAGCACCAGGATCAGCCGCTCCTGCGGGGCCAGCCGGGACAACGGGCTGGAGGGATGCGTGCGGCCGCGGAGCAGGACGCCGTGACGGCGCCACGCCCCGTGTGCGAAGCGCAGGGCGAGGTACTGGCGGGCCCGGTCGTAGGGGTCCTCACCGCGCAGTCGGTCCCAGCACGCGTACGTGTGGGCGAGCGCCAGCGTCAGCAGGCGTCGCGCCCGCGGGTTGTCGTCCGGCGACTCCGCCGTGAGGAGTGTCGCGGTGTGCAGCAGCCGCCCGGCCGCGCCCGCGACGAACGCCTCGAACTCCCGAGCCCGACGCATGCCCTGGGACGCCTGCCGTTGCCGCACCGCACCTCCCCGCCTGCGGATGGCCGTACGACGGCTTCGTACGACCACGAGGACCCAGAGGACCCGCTCTCATATGAGGCCCGGCGCGGCCGTCCGGTCAAGAGGCGGGGCGGTACACGCGTGTGCGCGTGCCTAGGAGGGCTGCGCCTCCGGTCCAGGAACGCCCTGGGGCGCCATCCGGGAGGAGAGCGCGGTGTTGAAGCGCGTGAGGAGCGTGCAGAACGCCTCGCGCTCCTCCGGCGCCCAGTCGTGTGTGAGCTCGGCCATCAACTGACGCCGGGAGGAGCGCACTTCCTCCAGCCGGGCCTGTCCGCGCGGGGACAGCTGGAGGACCACCGCGCGTCCGTCCTCGGGATGCGAGGTGCGCTTGACCAGGCCGGTGTCGACGAGCGGCGCCACCTGCCGGGTGACCGTCGACGAGTCGATACCCATGCTCGCCGCGAGCGCCTTGACGCCCATCGGGCCTTCCTTGTCGAGCCGGTTGAGCAGCAGGTACGCGGCGCGGTCCATGGAGTTGCGCACCTGCCCCACCCCGCCGAGCCGGGTCTGTTCGGCACGACGGGCGAAGACCGCCACCTCGTGCTGCAGGCTGTCGAGAAGACCGGTGTCACCGACGGTCGTCATGTCCATCGACATTCCAGGTGTTGTGGGCATGGCCGGAGGCTCACTTCATGAAGGGGGAGCTGGATTGGGGGACAGAGTACGCGGCTGGGAGGCAGGCCGTACCAGCGCTGCGCAAACCCGTCTCGGACGTTGGTCACAGCGCGAGCACGCGCGTGTGAACTGCGAGACTTGAGCCATGAACTACCGCAAGGCCCACCCCGTGCCGCCGGTGACGCTGGACGACGTGCGCGGCGCGCAGAAGATGCTGTCGGGCGTGGCGCGGACGACCGCCATGGAGGGCAGCCGCCATCTGACCCGGCTGGTGGGTGCGCCGGTGCACTTCAAGTGCGAGAACCTCCAGCGGACGGGGTCGTTCAAACTCCGCGGCGCCTACGTCCGGATCGCCGGACTGCTGCCCGAGGAGCGGGCCGCGGGCGTCGTGGCCGCGAGCGCCGGAAACCACGCGCAGGGCGTCGCGCTGGCGTCGACGCTGCTCGGTGTGCGCTCCACGGTGTTCATGCCCAAGGGCGCCCCGCTGCCGAAGATCAGCGCCACCAGGCACTACGGAGCCGAGGTGCGCCTGCACGGCCAGGTGGTCGACGAGACGCTGGCCGCCGCGCAGGAGTACGCGGCCGAGACGGGCGCGGTGTTCATCCACCCCTTCGACCACCCGGACGTCATCGCGGGCCAGGGCACGGTCGGCCTGGAGATCCTGGAGCAGTGCCCGGAGGTGCGCACGGTCGTCCTCGGGATCGGCGGCGGCGGACTCGCGGCCGGCGTCGCGATCGCGGTGAAGACCCTGCGGCCCGACGTGCGGATCGTGGGTGTGCAGGCGGCGGGCGCGGCCGCGTATCCGCCCTCGCTGGCGGCCGGGCACCCGGTGTCGATCGAGAATCCGGCGACCATGGCCGACGGCATGAAGGTGGGGCGGCCCGGGGACGTGCCGTTCGGGATCGTGGGCGAACTCGTGGACGAGGTCCGCACGGTGACCGAGGACGAACTGTCCGCCGCGCTGCTGCTGTGTCTGGAGCGGGCCAAGCTGGTCGTCGAGCCCGCCGGGGCGAGCCCGGTCGCCGCCCTGTTGAGCGACCCGGGCGCCTTCGAGGGGCCGGTCGTCGCCGTGCTGTCCGGCGGCAACGTCGACCCGGTGCTGCTCCAGCGGGTCCTGCGGCACGGCATGGCCGCGCAGGGCCGTTACCTGGCCGTCCGGCTGCGGCTGACGGACCGGCCCGGTGCCCTCGCGACGCTTCTCGGGGTGTTGTCAGTGGTCGACGCTAATGTCCTGGACGTGAGCCACGTCCGGACCGATCCACGGCTCGGGCTCGCGGAGGCGGAGGTCGAGCTGCACCTGGAGACGAAGGGGCCCGAGCACTGCGCCGAGGTCGGCCGAGCGCTGCGCGAGGCGGGCTACACGGTCATCGACTGAGGTCAGGACCCCTTCAGGACACCGGCGTCACTCTTTCGGGTAAGTCCATTGAGAGACGCGATACATCGCGTTATGGTGTGTCTCGTGCCGCTGCTCAGGGCGCCCGCGGAAGAAAACAAAGGGCGCAAGAAACCGTACAAACCTAGGCTTTCCCAAGAATCCCCGACGACGTGGAGACTGATATGCCAGGCGCCATCTATGCCGAAGGCCTGGTCAAGACCTTCGGAGACGTAACGGCTCTGGACGGCGTCGACCTCGATGTCCCGGAAGGCACCGTCCTGGGCCTCCTCGGACCGAACGGCGCGGGCAAGACGACGACCGTCCGCTGCCTGACGACCCTGCTCAAGCCCGACCGCGGTTCGGCGGTCGTCGCCGGCATCGACGTCCTCAAGCACCCCGACGCCGTGCGCCGCTCCATCGGTCTCTCCGGCCAGTTCGCGGCGGTCGACGAATACCTCACCGGCCGCGAGAACCTCCAGATGGTCGGCCAGCTCTACCAGATGAAGGCCAAGCCGGCGAAGGCCCGCGCGACCGAACTGCTGGAGCAGTTCGACCTCGCCGACGCGGCCGACCGCCCCACCAAGACCTACTCCGGCGGGATGCGCCGCCGCCTCGACCTCGCGGCCGCCCTGGTGGTCTCACCGCCCGTGATGTTCATGGACGAGCCGACGACCGGCCTCGACCCGCGCAACCGCCAAATGCTGTGGGAGGTCATCAAACAGCTGGTCTCCGGGGGCACGACCCTCCTGCTGACCACCCAGTACCTGGAAGAGGCCGACCACCTCGCCCACGACATCGCCGTCGTCGACCACGGCCATGTCATCGCCACGGGCACCTCCGACCAGCTCAAGGCCCGCACCGGCGGCGAGCGTGTCGAGGTCGTCGTGCACGAGCGCGAGCACATCCAGACCGCCTCGGAGATCCTGCGCGGCTTCGGCAAGGGCGACACCACGGTCGAGGACCACATGCGCAAGCTCACCGTGCCCGTCACCGGCGGCGCCAAGCTGCTCGCCGAGGTCATCCGCGAGCTCGACACCCGGGGCATCGAGATAGACGACATCGGCCTGCGCCGCCCCACCCTCGACGACGTCTTCCTGTCCTTGACGGGACACGTGGCCGAAGCGAAGGACGAGGACAACGACAAGACCGACAAGACCGACAAGAAGGAGGCCGCCAAGTGAGCGCCGTCACCGACACCGCGCGGGTCGCGGCTCCCGGCAACCCCCTCAGCCAGTCCGTCCGGGACTCGCTGGTCGTCGCCAAGCGCAACCTGATCCGGATGTCCCGGATCCCGGAGATGGTCATCTTCGGCCTCATCCAGCCGATCATGTTCGTGGTGCTGTTCAGCTACGTCTTCGGCGGCTCCATGAACATCGGCGGCACCACGGACTCCTCCGTCTACCGCGAGTTCCTGATGGCCGGCATCTTCGCGCAGACCGTCACCTTCGCCACCGCGGGCGCCGGTGCGGGGATCGCCGACGACATGCACAAAGGGCTCATCGACCGCTTCCGCTCACTGCCCATGGCCCGCGGCGCGGTGCTCACCGGACGCACGCTCGCCGACCTGGTGCAGACGGCCCTGACCCTGTTCGTGCTGGCCATGGTCGCCCTGCTGGTCGGCTGGCGCACCCACACCACCATCGGCGAGGTCCTCGGCGCCTTCGGCCTGCTGCTCCTGCTCGGGTACGCGTTCACCTGGGTCGGCGCCCTGATCGGCCTGTCCGTGCGCACACCGGAGGCGGCCACCTCGGGAGGGCTGATCTGGCTCTTCCCGGTGACGTTCATCTCGAACGCCTTCGTGGACTCCAGCCGCATGACCCCCTGGCTGCGGCACGTCGCCGACTGGAACCCGTTCAGTGCCACGGTCCAGGCCTGCCGCAAGCTGTTCGGCAACCCCGGTGTGTCGCCCTCGGACGCCTGGCCCATGCAACACCCGGTCTGGGCGTCGCTGATCTACTCGGTCCTGATCGTCGTCGTGTTCAGAACCCTCGCGGTCCGCAAGTACCGCTCGGCCGCGGCATGACAGAGCCCCCGGCGCCGCGAGGACGCCGGGGGCCCGCCAAGAACAGGGGGCCGGCCGGGCTCAGCCGTTGTAGGGCTCGGCCTTGAGGATGGTCACGGAGGCCTTCTTGCCGTTCGGCAGTTCGTACTGCGCGTCCTCGCCGACCTTGTGGCCGATCACACCGGAGCCCAGCGGGGACTGCGGCGAGTAGGTCTCGACGTCCGCGCTCGCGTACTCGCGCGAGGCGAGCAGGAACGTCATGGTGTCGTCCTCGTCACCGTCGAAGGCGATGGTCACCACCATGCCGGGCGCCACGGTTCCGTCCGCGGACACCGGAGCCTCGCCGACCTTGGCCTTCTCCAGGAGCTGGGTCAGCTGGCGGATGCGGAGCTCCTGCTTGCCCTGCTCTTCCTTGGCCGCGTGGTACCCGCCGTTCTCGCGCAGGTCGCCCTCCTCGCGCGCTGCCGCGATCTTCGCGGTGACTTCCTCGCGCGCGGGACCAGACAGGTACGCCAGCTCTTCCTTGAGCTTGGTGTACGCCTCCTGGGTCAGCCAGGTGACGTCTTCGCTGGTCTGGGTCACAGGTGCTCCTCGTAGGTACTGGGAATACAAAGCATCGCCCTACCCAGAAGAATGTTCCTCCACGGAAGGGCGAAACCACGAGCCTAACAATTCAGGAGCCGAAGGGGGAGGACATAAGCCATCAGAAATACGTCGACGCAGGTCAGCGGTCACGTATCGAGGGTGACGTCAGTCGGCGTGACAGCCCAGCAGCTCGGCCGTGGTGCCCGGGGCCGTCGTACGGAGCGTGACGACCTTGTCGATGCGGGTGGCGTCACCGCCGAAGCGGAAGTCGGCCCGGCCCACCTCGGAGCCGTTCGCCGCCTGGGAGCGGATCGTGCAGTAACCGGAGGTGCCGGAGTCCTTGCGGACCTCCAGATGCACCTGCACCGCGGACTTCTGCGCGTCGAACGTGATCACCTCGGCGCTGATCTTGTTCTCGAAGACGTAGTGATACGCGAAGTAACCGATCAATGCGAGCAGGAAGGCTCCGAGCACGGCACCGGCGATCTTGAGCTTGTGGTCGGCACGCTCGTCCGAGGAGCGGCCGTAGCGGCCCTCGGGCAGCCGTGTGCTCGCCGTGCTCATGATCGTCTCCCTGGAAACCAGGCCGCGGAATTAATCGCCCCCCGATTCGGTCACTATAGAAGCCGCCGTTCGCACCCGAAGACACCGGGGGCGCCGACTTACGAGGATTGAGTCTTGACTGACCAGCTGCGACTGATGGCCGTGCACGCCCACCCCGACGACGAGTCGAGCAAGGGCGCGGCCACCATGGCGAAGTACGTGTCCGAGGGGGTGGACGTGCTGGTCGTGACCTGCACGGGCGGGGAGCGCGGCTCCATCCTCAACCCGAAGCTCCAGGGCGACACGTACATCGAGGAGCACATCCACGAGGTACGCAAGAAGGAGATGGACGAGGCCCGCGAGATCCTCGGCGTCCGCCAGGAGTGGCTCGGCTTCGTCGACTCCGGCCTGCCCGAGGGCGATCCGCTGCCGCCGCTGCCCGAGGGCTGCTTCGCCCTGGAGGACGTCGACAAGGCGGCCGGCGAGCTGGTGAGGCAGATCCGCACCTTCCGTCCCCAGGTGATCACCACCTACGACGAGAACGGCGGCTACCCGCACCCCGACCACATCATGACCCACAAGATCTCGATGGTGGCGTTCGAGGGCGCGGCGGACGCCGAGAAGTTCCCCGAGTCCGAGTTCGGCCCGGCGTACCAGCCGCTCAAGCTGTACTACAACCAGGGCTTCAACCGCCCCCGCACCGAGGCGCTGCACCACGCGCTGCTCGAGCGGGGCATGGAGTCGCCGTACGGGGACTGGCTCAAGCGCTGGGACGACTCGCCGATGCGCGACCGCACCCTGACCACGCACATCCCGTGCGCGGAGTTCTTCGAGATCCGCGACAAGGCCCTGATCGCGCACGCCACCCAGATCGACCCCGACGGCGGCTGGTTCCGCGTTCCGCTGGAGCTCCAGAAGGAGGTCTGGCCGACCGAGGAGTACGAGCTCGCGAAGTCCCTCGTCGATACCTCCCTCCCCGAGGACGACCTCTTTGCGGGCATCCGCGACAATGCCTGACATGAGCGCAAGCGCAAGCCTGGCAATGACGCACCTCGTGACCTTCGCCAAGGAGGTCGACGAGGACAAGGTCACCCCCGGCGTCCTCGGCTTCATCGTCTTCGCGGCGATGGCCCTGGCGGTGTGGGCCCTGATGAAGTCCATGAGCAAGCACATGAACAAGGTCGACTTCAAGGAGTCCCCGGACGAGACCTCCGGCAAGGACACCGCCGAGAGCCCGTCCGGCAAGGCCTCACCGGCCAAGGGCTGAGCCCCACGGTCGATGACGGGAGGGGGGTCCTTCCCGTCATCGACGTCGCCCTGCCCGGTCGGGGACGGCAGCAGAGACCTCGTACGTCGTGTCCGCACGCAAAGGCGTCGACGGCCGGCCGGACGCGCCCCGGCTCGGTCCGGCTTCCCGATTGCCGACACCGCTGCGGGCGCCGTGCCCACAGCGACGTATCCGACCCAGCACACCGCCCCGCCCAGGACGGCCCGCGCAGGAGCGGCCCGTCCTGGGCGGCCGGTCGGCGGCCGACCGCACCGCCTCACACCGGCACCGACCCGTAGCGGCACGGGCCCTCGATGCCGTCCCCGATCAGCTGTCGGCCAGACGCCCCGCACCTCACCCCCGCGCCGGAGCCACCCCCACCCCCATCACCTCACGGGCATGACGGTTCGGGACCATGCCCAGGCGCCACGCCTGCCAGCCCGCGTCCAGGTTCACGCCCCGCTCCAGGAGCAGCCCGTACGCCCCCACGTAGTCGTCCAGCTTGTCGTCCCGCGTCCCGTGCTCCCGGCGGCCCAGTTCCGCCAGCTCCTCCTGGGCCACCGCCGCGCCGATCTCCACGCCGCCCGGTGCCGCGTACGGCAGCAGCGTGCAGCGCAGGAAGCGGGCCCAGTCCTCGCCGCGCTGGTCACCGTAGGAGTCGAACAGCGCCACCGCCTCGTCGCACAGGGCGAGTGCCTGCGGGGTACGGCCGTTGCCCGCGTCCACCACCGCCAGTTCGAGGCAGGTCCACGCCTCGCCGTGCGCGACGCCGATGCGCTGGAAGTCGGCGCGGGCGTCGACCAGAAGCTGGCGGGCGAAGCCCGAGTTGCGCAACGAGCCGGTCTGCGCGGCACGCTGGTCGCGGGTGGCGCGAGCCGAGTGATGGCGGGCGCAGGCCAGACCGTAGACGTCCCGCATCCGGGAGAACATCGTCCGCGAGCGTTCCAGCTCCCGGACCGCGAGGTCCAGGTTGCCCGTCTCCTCCAACGCCTGGCCCAGGTAGTACACCGTCCACGCCTCACCGCGCGCGTCCTCGTTGTCGCGATGGCGGGAGGCCGCCTGGCGCAGACCGTCCACCGCGGCCGACGGATCCCCGGCCACCAGCCGGGCCCGCGCCAACTGGGTCAGCGCCCACGCCTCGCCACGGGCGTCACGGGTACGGCCGTACAGGTCGAGGGCCGTTCTGAGCTCCGACTCCGCGCGCGGCACGTCACCCATACGCAGGGCCAGCTGGCCGAGCTGGAAGTGCGCCCAGGCCTCGCCGTGCACGGACTCGCCCGCCCGGTGCAGGACCAGGGAGCGCGTGAGGAGGTCCAGGGACTCGGCCACGCGGCCGCGATCGCGCTCGACCGCCGCCAGGGCGTGCATGGTCCAGGCACGGTCCGTGGCCAGTTCGGGAGGTGACTGCAGGGCCAGTGCCTCCTGGAGCTTCGCCGCCGCCTCGGTCAGATGGCCCTGATGATGGAGGGTGATGCCCAGCGAACACAGGGCGCGCGCGGCGCCCGCGTCGTGATGGGCCTCCCTGTAGAGGTCGACCACCGACGTCAGGGTCGCACGCGCCTTGTCCAGCTCGCCCAGCTGGCGGGCGGCGATACCCGTGCGCCACTGCACCGAGCGGACCAGCAGCCCCTGGTCCACCGCCTGCGCCAACTCGCTGATCTCGCCCAGCCGGTAGAGGTCACCGCGCAGCAGGCAGTAGTCGCACAGCGCGCCCAGCAGGTTGAGGACCGCCCCCTGGTTGACGCCCTCCGCGTGCCGCAGCGCCGCCGTGATGAAGCTCGACTCGTCGTCCAGCCAGCGCAGCGCCTCGTCGAGGGAGGTGAAACCGTGCGGGCTGAAGCGGTCCGAGCGGGTCGACATGTTGCCGTCGACCAGACGCAGCACGGAGTCGGCGAGGTCGGCGTAGTTGACGATGAGGCGTTCCTGCGCGGCCGTGCGCTCGGCCGGCTCCTCCTCGTCCAGCAGTCTGGCCTGGGCGAAGGCACGGACCACGTCGTGGACGCGGTAACGACTGCCGCGGACGTGGTCGATCAGGCCCGCGCGGGCCAGCGCCGTCAGGTGCCGGGTCGCCTCCGTCTCGTCGGTGGCCAGCAGCGCGGCGGCCGCGGCGGCGCCGAGCGAGGACCGGCCGGCCAGCGCGAGCCGGCGCAGCAGCCGGCGGGCCGGCTCCGACTGGTCGGTGTAGCGCAGCCACAGGGCGCGCTCGACGGGCCCGACCGGACCGTACGCGCCCAGATCCGCGGCGAGTTGGCGCGGCGAGCGGGGGCCGAGGGAGGAACCCGCGATGCGCAGGGCCAGGGGCAGACCGCCGCACAGTTCCCTGATCCGATCGGCCGACTGGGCGTCGTAGGGGCCGGTGGCGGACTGCGCGGCCGCGTCCAGGAGCTCCTCGGCGCCCGCCGCGTCCAGGGCGTCGACCGGGAGTTCGTGCACCTGGGCCGCGAGGTCCGGCGGCAGGCGGAGCGGCTCGCACGCGGTGACCAGGATCAGGCTGTCAGAACGCTCGGGGACGAGGGCGCGGACCTGCTCGGGGTCCGAGGCGTCGTCCAGCACGATCGTCACCGGCAGGCCGGTCAGATGCTGGTGGTACAGCTCGCTCAGCCGCTTGACCTGCTGGTCCGGTGAGGAACGCTCACGGAACAGCAGCTGTTCGCGCGGGGCACCGAGCCGGTTCAGCAGATGCAGCAGCGCGTCCCGGGTGGAGAGCGGGGACTCCTGCGGGTTGTCGCCGCGCAGGTCCACGACGCAGGCGCCGCGGAAGTAGTCCTTGAGGTCGTGCGCCGCCCGTACGGCCAGTGCCGTACGGCCGCTGCCGGGCGGTCCGTGCAGGACGACCACCGTGGGACGGGTCTCGGTGGTGGCGCGCGAGGCCTGCACCCACTGCCGGATGCGCCCCATCTCCGTCCGCCGGTCCGCGAACTCACTGATCGGCTCGGGCAGTTGACCGAACGACTGCTCCAGCACACTCCGGCCGCGGGCCGCCGCGCTCTTGTCCGTCCCGCGCAGTCGCGGGCCCCCTTTCTTCGGGCCCGTCGACGCGCTCAGCACCCGCTGCTGGTCGAGGAAGGGCCGGATCCCCCGAACCTCGAGCGCTGTCAGCCACTGCAGCCGGAGCTGCTCCGGGCCGCCGGGCTGGCCGATGGCACCCGCCCGGTGGTGCGCGGCCGGCAGATGCGAGCCCGCCACCTTCACGACGGTCGCCGCCGCACCCACGACCCCCACGACCACGCCCGCGCCCAGCGCGGTGCCCGTGCCGGTGCCGAGCGCCAGGTCGGCGACGGCGGCGGCCAGGGCGGCGACCGCGGCCACCAGCAGGGGAGTCCCGGACGCCTCCTTGGCATACCGCTGCCCGAAGGTGAGCTGCCCCGCCTGCGCCTCGTCCAGCGCGCGCGTGTAGGCCTCGTACTCCTCGACGGCCGTCCGCGCCATCGCGTCCAGCGATCCACGGGCCCGCGTGAGCAGTACGGCACCGTCGACCCGCCCGCCCGACCGCCGCACCTCCTCCTCCACGGCCCGCCCCAACAGCCGTTCGGCTTCCGCCCGATGGCTGTCCCGCATGTCACGTCCCCCTCCGGCGGCAACGGCTTCGCCTATGAGTGTCCTTCGAGGCGGGCGTGAGCGCGAGGGGGCGGCGATCATCCGGTTCGGCCGATGTGACCTTCGGATCATTCGCTCGTTTTCACGGATGTGGCGCTGGTAGTCGAATTGGGGGCCGTCGTGACTGGTTGTGAAGCGGACGATCCGCGCGAGCTGATTCCGGTTCTGTCCTACGCGCGTACGTCGGAGGACGACCGGCAACGCGACGGACACGGGGTGCGTTTCCAGCTACGGATCAACGAACGGACCGCGCAGGGCCACGGCTGCGCGGTGGTCGCCGCACACAGCGACAACGGCCGCAGCGCATCCAAGGAGGGAGTGGTGAGGCCCGGGTTCGAGCGTCTGATCACGGACCTGGTGCGCGGGCGCACCGATGGCGGGCAGCGCATCGCTGGCGTCGTCTGTGTCGCGGACGACCGGCTGTACCGCAGGGCCGAGGATCTGACTCGGTTCCTGGCCGCCCTGACCAGTTCGCCGGGACGGATCCACCTTGATCAGGAAGGAGTTCGGGATCCGTACTCGCAGGAAGGGTTGGTGCAGGCTGTGCGGTCGTTGAACGCGGCCGTCACCGAGACACGGGTCAGGAGCCGACGGCTGACGAACTGGCATTGGGCCCGTGCTGTCGAGGGCGTGCCTCACAGTGGACCCCGGCCCTTCGGCTGGCTGGAGGACCGAATCAGCCTCCACCCCGAGGAGGCGGAGCTCGTCGCACGGGCAATCGGTGAGCGGGTCTCCGGGAAGGCGGTCCGGGCCATTGCGCGCAATTGGTGTGAGCTCGGGGTCACCGGCACTCGTGGCGGCAGACCCAACGGGCAGACGGTCACGCAGATCATCACCGCGCCCAGGGTGTGCGGCTACCGGGCAAACAGAGGCGCCCTGCTGCTTGATCCCGGGACAGGAGCGCCGGTGCTCGGGCGGTGGGAACCCATCGCAACCCCCGAGGACTGGCAGGCGGTGTGTGCGACATTCTCACCGGGGAGTCTGTTCATGCATCGAGGCAGCGGTGCCCCGAGACGCACCGGCACGCCTCGACCGGCACCTCGTCATCTCGGAACGGGTTTCCTCCGATGCGGGGCGCAGAGCCCTGACGGCACGGTGTGCCGCGGCGCCATGTGTGCTCAGAAGGGGCGGAGCAAACAGAGCCCGTATGTGTACTCATGCCGTGACTGCGGACGGTGCAGCATGAGTGGACCACTGGCCGACATGGCCCTCGAGAACCTGCTCTTGGCCGATGGGCGAAGCCACGGCCGGCTACTTGAGGACACGCGGCAGCACTGGCAGAGCGGCGACATGTCCCTCGAGGAGAAGCGGAAGATCGTGGCATCGGCCGTCGTTCACTGTCTCGTCCACCCCGGTGTGAAGGCGGATCACTCCTGGGACTTCTCACGTATCAAGCCTGTCTGGCGTTGAGCGGATCGGGTGGCCGCGCGAAGGCGGCACAACCTGAGTGGTAGGCCGCGATGGCCCCTGTCGGTGCCGGTCGGGCACGATGGGGATATGCCGAACCGACTGGCCCACGAGACGTCCCCCTACCTCCTTCAGCACGCGGACAACCCCGTCGACTGGTGGCCCTGGTCGGCCGAGGCCTTCGAGGAGGCGCGGAAGTCGAACAAACCCGTGCTGCTGAGCGTCGGGTATTCGAGCTGCCACTGGTGCCATGTCCTCGCCCGGGAAAGCTTTGAGGACGAAGTGGTCGCCGCCTTCATGAACGAGCACTTCGTCAACATCAAGGTCGACCGCGAGGAACGCCCCGACGTCGACGCCGTCTACATGGAGGCCGTGCAGGCCGCCACCGGGCAGGGCGGCTGGCCCATGACCGTGTTCCTGACCCCGGACGCCGAGCCCTTCTACTTCGGCACCTACTTCCCGCCCTCGCCCCGCCAGGGCATGCCTTCCTTCCGGCAGGTCCTGGAGGGGGTCCGGGCCGCCTGGACCGACCGGCGGGACGAGGTCGCCGAGGTCGCCGGGAAGATCGTGCGGGACCTTGCCGGGCGGGAGATCTCCTACGGCGACTCGCAGGCCCCCGGCGAGGAGCAGCTCGCCGCGGCCCTGCTCGGGCTGACGAGGGAGTACGACGCGCAGCGCGGTGGCTTTGGCGGGGCGCCGAAGTTCCCGCCGTCCATGGTCGTGGAGTTCCTGCTGCGGCACCACGCCCGCACCGGCGCCGAGGGCGCTCTCCAGATGGCCCAGGACACCTGCGAGCGCATGGCCCGCGGCGGCATCCACGACCAGCTCGGCGGCGGCTTCGCCCGCTACTCCGTGGACCGCGACTGGATCGTGCCGCACTTCGAGAAGATGCTCTATGACAACGCACTGCTGTGCCGCGTCTACGCCCACCTCTGGCGCGCCACCGGCTCCGATCTCGCCCGCCGGGTCGCGCTCGACACCGCCGACTTCATGGTCCGTGAACTGCGTACCGCCGAGGGCGGGTTCGCCTCCGCGTTGGACGCCGACAGTGACGACGGGACGGGGAAGCACGTCGAGGGCGCGTACTACGTGTGGACGCCGGAGCAGTTGCGTGAGGTGCTCGGGGAGCAGGACGCCGAGCTGGCCGCGCAGTACTTCGGCGTTACCGAGGAGGGCACCTTCGAGCACGGGCAGTCCGTGCTGCAACTGCCGCAGCAGGACACCGTGTTCGACGCCGAGAGGATCGAGCCGATCAGGCGGCGGCTCCTCGACGCCCGCGCGGAGCGGCCCGCCCCCGGCCGGGACGACAAGGTCGTCGCCGCGTGGAACGGGCTGGCGATCGCCGCGCTCGCCGAGACGGGCGCCTACTTCGACCGGCCCGACCTGGTCGAGGCCGCGCTCGGGGCCGCTGATCTGCTCGTACGGCTGCATCTGGACGAGCAGGCCCGTCTGTCCCGTACCAGCAAGGACGGTCAGGTCGGGGCCAACGCCGGTGTGCTGGAGGACTACGCCGATGTGGCGGAGGGTTTCCTCGCGCTGGCGTCGGTGACCGGCGAGGGGGTCTGGCTCGACTTCGCCGGGTTCCTGCTCGACCATGTGCTGACGCGGTTCACCGGGCCCGAGGGGGCGCTGTTCGACACGGCCGCCGACGCCGAGCGGCTGATCCGGCGGCCGCAGGATCCGACCGACAACGCGGTGCCCTCCGGGTGGACGGCCGCTGCGGGGGCGCTGTTGTCCTACGCCGCGCAGACCGGGGCCGAGCCCCATCGTGCCGCTGCGGAGAAGGCGCTCGGGGTGGTGAAGGCGCTCGGGCCCCGGGTGCCGCGGTTCGTCGGGTGGGGGCTCGCGGTGGCGGAGGCGCAGCTCGACGGTCCGAGGGAGGTCGCGGTCGTGGGGCCCGCGCTGACCGACGAGGCCACGAAGGCGTTGCACCGGACGGCGCTTCTGGGTACCGCGCCGGGGGCGGTCGTCGCCTTCGGGACCCCGGACAGTGACGAGCTTCCGCTGCTGGCCGACCGGATCCTCGTCGACGGCGAACCCACCGCGTACGTCTGCCGGCACTTCACCTGTGACGCGCCTACGACGGACGCGGAGGCGTTGCGGGTGGCGTTGGGCGGTTAGTCTCCGCGAGGGCGTTCGCCACGATCGCCTCCAGCTGTTCGTGGTGGGCGCCCTTCCAGTAGGCGCGGCCGCACTCCTCGCACTGGGCGAAGACGTCGTACGACCGTTCCGTGCCGCCCTCCAGCCGGTCGGCCACCTGTTCCTTGGTGGCCTCGCGCAGCAGGCCGTTGCAGGCCGTGCAGCGGGTCCAGGGCTTCAGGGCGGGGCGGAAGCGGTCCAGGATGTCGCGGAGCTGGTCCTCGGGGCGGGTGCTGTAGACGAAGGCGCCGGCCCAGAGCTCCCTGCGGTGCAGCAGGCCCCGGTCGCGGCTGAGCAGGACCCGTTTCTCGGTGGCCGAGCGGGTGGCGAGGGCGGGGTCGCCGATGTCCGTCGACTCGTACGCCGTGTCCACGCCGAGCAGGCGCAGGCGGCGGGCGAGGGTGCCGAGGTGGACGTCGAGGAGGAAGCGGAGCGGGGCGCCGGGGACCTGTTGGGGGCGGGCGACCGGGAGGACGTGCACGGTGTCGCCCGCGGCGGGGACGTACGACCTCGGCACCTCGTGGCCGCCGACGCGCAGTGCCCCGACCTCGGTGAGCGGGACGCCGAGGGACTCCACGACATGGCCGAGGGAGGAGGCGCCGTCGGTGGTGACCGGGGTGGCGCCGAGGCGGCGTCCCTGCGGGACGAACAGGGCCAGTTCGGGGGCGAATTCGACGTGGATCTCGGGTGCGCTCACCGGGTCAGGATGGCATGCGGGCGGGTGGTGGGCTCAGGGCTTTTTCGCCGGGAGCCCGTGTTCCAGGACGGGCAGGGCGCGGTCGACTAGGCGGTGCAGGTCGTCCTGCATGCCGTTCTCCGCCCAGTACTGGTAGACCTCGGTGAGACCGCCGATCAGGGACATGGTGTGGACCCGGACCTCCAGGTCGTCCGCGTCCCGGCCGGTGCGTTCCGCGATGGCGCCGGCGAGCAGCCGGCCGGTGACGGACATGCTCTCCATCATGCGGGCGCGCACCGCGGGCACCTGGATCATCAGATGGGCGCGCAGCCGGGTGACCTCGTAGTCCACGTCGGAGAAATCGAGGGCGCGGTGCAGGATGTGCCGCACGGACTCCATCCACGGCTCGTCCGTCGGCCGGGCCCGCAGTTCGTCCAGCATGACGGCGTCGTACTCGTCCGTGAGGACGATGTCCTCCTTCGTGGGGAAGTAGCGGAAGACCGTGGACGGCGACACCTCGGCGCGCTCGGCGATCTGCTCGACCGTGGTGGCGTCGTAGCCCTGCTCCTCGATCAGCGCGTAGGTGGCGTCGCGGATCGCCGTCCGGGTCTTGATCTTCTTCCGCTCGCGAAGTCCCAGCTGGGAGACGTCAGCGGGGGGAGAGGAGTGTACGGGCGTCATGGGTGCCATTCTCAGGCATGGGCATCCTCGGCAGCCATGTCCGGGTCCGTGGAGGTCTTGGTCGGGCGGGGCGTGCCCGGCAGGAAGGCGGCGGCGAGCAGGGCGGCGACGAGGGCCGCGATTCCGCAGACCAGCAGGACGACGCCCATGCCGTGGACGTAGGCGCTGTTGGCGGAGGCCAGGAGGTCGGCGGAGCCGGTGTGCTGGGCGACCATGTGCGCGGCGACCACGGATTCCCCGGCGGTGTCGGCGGCCCGGGCGGGCAGTCCGGTGACGTCGAGGCGGTCCCGGAAGGTGCCGGCGAGCAGGCTGCCGAGGAGGGCGATGCCGATGGCGCCGCCGACCTGGCGCATGGTCATCAGGAGTCCGGAGCCGATGCCGGCGCGGTCGCGGGGCAGGGCGCTGAGGCCGCCGTTCATGGCGGGGATGAGGGAGAGGCCGAAGCCGAAGCCGGTGAGGGTGAGCCACAGGGCGACGAATCCGTAGCCGGACTCGACCGTCGTACGGCTGCCCAGGAGCCCGGCGAAGGCCAGCACCACCAGGCCGGCGCTGACCGTGGCGCGTGGGCCGAAGCGGGTGACGACCTTGGGGGCGAGGCGGGAGGCGAGCAGTAGTCCGCCCATCATCGGCAGCAGCCGGACGCCGGTGCCGAGGGCGTCGTGGCCGAGGACGGCCTGGAGGTAGGGCGGGAGCACGAAGAGCAGGCCGGTGAGGATGAAGTTCACCAGGGTCGCGGCGATCGTGTTGAGGAGGAAGCCGCGGTGGGTGAGCAGGGTCATGTCGAGCATCGGGGCTTCGACCTGGCGTTCGCGCAGTACCAGCGTGGCGATCAGGAGGACGGACGCCGCGAGCGTGCCGAGTACGAGCGGGTCGCCCCAGCCGCGGGTGGGTGCCTCGATGATCGCGTAGACCAGGGCGCCGAGGCCGGTGACGGTGAGTGCGGTGGAGAGGGTGTCGACCTTGGGGGAGGAGGGGTCGCGGGTTTCGGGGAGCAGGAAGACGCAGGCGGCGATGCCGATGGCGGCCATCGGGACGTTGACCAGGAAGACCGAGCCCCACCAGAAGTGGTTCAGCAGCCAGCCGCCGATGATCGGGCCGAGCGGCAGGCCGAGCGCGGAGGCGGCGGAGACGATGCCGACGGCCTTGGTGCGCTCGTCGGGGGCGAAGAGCGTGGGCAGCACGGAGAGCGCGAGCGGGGTGACGAGGGCGCCGCCGATTCCCATCACCGCGCGTGCGGCGATCACCGCGTTCACCTCACCGGCCAGTGCGCCGACCAGGGAGCCGGCGAGGAAGATGCCGAGTCCGGTGATCAGCATCCGGCGCCGCCCGAACCGGTCGCCGAGGAGGCCCGCGGGGAGCATCAGGGCCGCGAAGACGACGACGTAGGCGTCCGCCATCCACTGTTGGGCGCCGGTGCCGGCGTCGAGATCGGCGGCCATCGTCGGCAGCGCCACGTTGAGGATCGTCAGGTCGAAGCCGAGCGTCAGCATGCTCGCGACGAGGGCGGCCAGGGCCCACCAGCGGCGGGGATCCGGTGTGAGAGTTTCCATGAAATGAGAGTAGCTCTCAAAAGCCAGCTACTGTCAATCGAATCAGGCATGCAAAAAGGGCCACGGCTCGGCAGCCGTGGCCCTCGAAGGCGGGGGCGGTCTACGTGTGCTGGTACGCCACCAGCGAGATGCCGATGTAGTGGACGACGAACGCCGCCACGGTGAGGGAGTGGAAGACCTCGTGGAAGCCGAACCAGCGCGGTGACGGGTTCGGCCGCTTGATGCCGTAGATCACGCCGCCCGCGCTGTAGAGCAGACCGCCGACGACGACCAGGACCAGGACCGCGACGCCGCCGGCCCGCATGAAGTCGGGCAGGAAGAAGACGGCGGCCCAGCCCATCGCGATGTAGCAGGGGGTGTAGAGCCAGCGCGGGGCGCCGACCCAGAAGACCCGGAAGAGGATGCCGGCCACGGCGGCGCCCCAGATGCCCCACAGCAGCCACCGCCCCTTGCTGTCCGGCAGGAGCAGCATGGTCAGTGGGGTGTAGGTGCCCGCGATGATCAGGAAGATGTTGGCGTGGTCCAGTCGTCGCAGGACGCCGTCCATGCGGGGGCTCCAGGTGCCGCGGTGGTACAGCGCGCTGACGCCGAACAGCAGGCAGGCGGTCAGGGCGAAGATCCCGCAGGCGATCCGGCCTCTGGTGGAGTCCGCGAGGGCGGTGAGCACCAGTCCCGCGACCAGGGCGGCCGGGAACATGCCGAGGTGCAGCCAGCCGCGCAGTTTCGGCTTGATGGGCTCGGCCAGGTCGTGGGCGTGCTGCTTGATCTGGTGGGGCAGGGAGGGCGCATCGGCGTCGTGGGCGGGCGGCGTCATGCCCGGCATCGTACCTACGGACCCGTAAGTTACGCATGAGTACAGCGGGCGCCACGGTCCGGAGTGGCCATCATCTCACGGGTGTTGACCAGTAAAGAAACGGTTGGCTGAACGCTATGTGCACGCAAATAAACGCACTGTGTACAGAGAAAGCGTGGCGATCCTCACTCCGCTCACCTGTGATGACCTCTGGACAGATGGGCGCTCAAGTCGGATGATCAAATGAGTGCGGTCGGCACCGGATGAGCGCCAAGGTCACCACCGAAAAGGCACGAAAAGCATCCGGGTCGCAGCCCCCACGGGGCCTCCAAACAAAAAATCCCTCATCTAGGAGCAATCGTGGCGCGCGACATCGCGGCTCCCCCGGTCATCCCCACCCAGCACAAGGAACTGATCTCGTGGGTGAACGAGATCGCCGAACTGACCCAGCCGGACAGCGTGGTCTGGTGTGACGGATCCGAAGCGGAGTACGAGCGCCTGTGCGGGGAGCTCGTCGCGAAGGGCACCTTCAAGAAGCTCGACCCCATCAAGCGCCCCAACTCCTACTACGCGGCCTCCCACCCGACCGACGTCGCGCGTGTCGAGGACCGCACCTTCATCTGCTCGGAGAAGGAGGAGGACGCGGGGCCGACGAACCACTGGAAGGCACCGGGGGAGATGCGGGACATCTTCACCGGGGAAAAGGGCGTCTTCCGCGGTTCGATGAAGGGCCGGACGATGTACGTCGTCCCCTTCTGCATGGGCCCGCTCGGCTCGGACCTTTCCGCGATCGGCGTCGAGATCACCGACTCCGCCTACGTCGCGGTCTCCATGCGCACCATGACCCGCATGGGACAGCCCGTCCTCGACGAGCTCGGTGACGACGGCTTCTTCGTCAAGGCCGTCCACACCCTCGGGGCGCCGTTGGAGGAGGGCCAGCAGGACGTTCCCTGGCCGTGCAACTCCACCAAGTACATCTCGCACTTCCCGGAGGCCCGCGAGATCTGGTCCTACGGCTCCGGCTACGGCGGCAACGCCCTGCTCGGCAAGAAGTGCTACGCCCTGCGCATCGCGTCGGTGATGGCCCGCGACGAGGGCTGGCTCGCCGAACACATGCTGATCCTCAAACTCACGCCGCCGCAGGGCGAGTCCAAGTACGTCGCCGCCGCGTTCCCGTCCGCCTGCGGCAAGACCAACCTCGCCATGCTGGAGCCCACGATCTCCGGCTGGACCGTCGAGACCATCGGCGACGACATCGCCTGGATGCGGTTCGGCGAGGACGGCCGCCTCTACGCGATCAACCCCGAGGCCGGCTTCTTCGGCGTCGCGCCCGGCACCGGTGAGCACACCAACGCCAACGCGATGAAGACGCTGTGGGGCAACTCCGTCTTCACCAACGTCGCCCTCACCGACGACAACGACATCTGGTGGGAGGGCATGACGGAGGAGACCCCGGCCCACCTCACCGACTGGAAGGGCAACGACTGGACGCCCGAGTCCGCCCGCGAAGCTAATGGATACCGTCCGGCCGCCCACCCCAACGCCCGCTTCACCACCCCCGCCGCGCAGTGCCCGATCATCGCGCCCGAGTGGGAGGACCCCAAGGGCGTGCCGATCTCGGCGATCCTCTTCGGCGGACGCCGCGCCAGCGCCGTACCCCTGGTCACCGAGTCCTTCGACTGGAACCACGGCGTCTTCCTCGGCGCCAACGTGGCCTCCGAGAAGACCGCCGCCGCCGAGGGCAAGGTCGGCGAGCTGCGCCGCGACCCCTTCGCCATGCTGCCGTTCTGCGGCTACAACATGGGCGACTACATGGGGCACTGGATCGACGTGGCCAAGGACAAGGACCAGTCGAAGCTGCCGAAGATCTACTACGTCAACTGGTTCCGCAAGAACGACGACGGCAAGTTCGTCTGGCCCGGCTTCGGCGAGAACAGCCGCGTCCTGAAGTGGATCGTGGAGCGGCTCGAAGGCAGGGCCGAGGGCGTCGAGACGCCGATCGGTGTCCTGCCGACCAAGGACGCCCTCGACACCAAGGGCCTCGAACTGGCCGACTCCGACCTGGAGTTCCTGCTCACGGTCGACAAGGAGGTGTGGCGGGAGGAGGCGTCCCTGATTCCCGAGCACCTCAACACCTTCGGCGACCACACGCCGAAGGAGCTGTGGGACGAGTACCGGGCGCTGGTGCAGCGCCTGGGCTGAGGTCCCCCGAGAACCCCCGCGGCCGGCCCCGATGGGAGCCCTGACCCGTGATCGTCACGGGCCGGCCGCGGGTGGCGGCACGAGGGCATGTCCACCGGACAGGCCCTGAGTCACGAACCGGCCCCGCACAACGGCGTGCGGGGCGTGCTGCCTTTTGTCCCCGCCAGGGCGCGGGGAACGGCGCGACAAGCCACAACGAACCCGCACCCGCAAAGAAGACAAGAACCCGCTCGGCGAACAGGCGTCCGGCTCAAGCGAACGCAGTGTGTGGCACCCGGTCCGCACGTCGCTTGGGTGCGCGCGGACCGGGGCCGTTCAAGGAGCCGTGCGGCTCAGTGGGTGGCGAGTTCGCGGGGCTCCAGGGCCGCCGCGTGGGCGTCCATCCGCTCCGCCGCCAGGATCGCCGCCGCCGTGTCCGCACGGGACGCCGCCACGAGCAGCGCGCGCCCGGCCACCGCGTGGGCGCGGCGGTGCAGGTCGGTGAGGTGCGGTTCCGAGGTGACCGAGGTCAGCGACGCGCGGGCCGGCGCGCCTCCGCCCCGCAGTCGGGCCACCTGCTCGGCGAGTCGCTCGGCCGCGGTGTCCAGGTCGGCGGACGGTGCCAGCGCACGCAGCTCGTCCGTGACGGCGAGCAGTGCGGCGAGATGGCCCGCGAGCTGGATGTCCAGCTCTTCCTCACGGGAGCGGTGGGGGAAGTCGGTGGGGGCGTCGGCCATCGTGGAGTGGACCGACTTGGTGCGGATCGGCTCGTACATGGGATGGCCTCCTGTGCTGTCAGGAAACCATCCTAGCTTGGATTCCGTCTAAAGTTGAGCGGGTCGAAACACCGTATCCAGGGCTTACGGCTGCCCGTACCCGTCCAGGAAGTTCCCGATCCGCCCCACCGCGTCCCGCAGGTCGCCGACCGTGGGCAGCGTCACCACCCGGAAGTGGTCGGGCTCGGGCCAGTTGAAGCCGGAGCCCTGGACGACCATGATCTTCTCCTGGCGCAGCAGGTCCAGGACCATCCGCCGGTCGTCCTTGATCTTGAAGACCTTGGGGTCGAGGCGCGGGAAGAGATACAGCGCCCCCTTCGGCTTCACGCAGCTCACCCCGGGGATCTGGGTCAGCAGCTCGTACGCCACGTCCCGCTGCTCGACGAGCCGGCCGCCCGGCAGCACCAGGTCCTTGATCGACTGCCGTCCGCTGAGCGCGGCGACCACCCCGTGCTGGCCCGGCATGTTCGCGCACAGGCGCATGTTGGCCAGGATGGTCAGGCCCTCGATGTAGGAGTCGGCGTGCGCGCGCGGACCGGAGATGGCCATCCAGCCCACTCGGTAGCCGGCCACCCGGTACGCCTTCGACATGCCGTTGAAGGTGAGGGTGAGCAGATCCGGGGCGATCGACGCCGTCGGCGTGTGCGTGGCGCCGTCGTAGAGGATCTTGTCGTAGATCTCGTCCGAGCAGACCAGCAGGTTGTGCCGGCGGGCGATGTCGGTCAGCCCCTTGAGCATGGTCTCGTCGTAGACCGCGCCGGTGGGGTTGTTGGGGTTGATGATGACGATCGCCTTGGTGCGGTCGGTGACCTTGCGCTCGACGTCCGCGAGGTCGGGCATCCAGTCCGACTGCTCGTCGCACCGGTAGTGCACGGCGGTGCCGCCCGAGAGCGAGACGGCGGCGGTCCACAGCGGGTAGTCGGGAGCGGGTACGAGGACCTCGTCGCCGTCGTCGAGCAGGCCCTGCATCGCCATCACGATCAGCTCGGAGACGCCGTTGCCGATGAAGACGTGCTCGACGTCGGTCTCGATGCCTATGGTCTGGTTGTGCATGACGACGGCCCGGCGCGCGGCGAGCAGTCCCTTCGCGTCGCCGTATCCATGGGCCGTCGAGACGTTCCTGAGGACGTCCTCGAGAATCTCCGGCGGCGCCTCGAACCCGAAGGCCGCGGGGTTGCCCGTGTTCAGCTTGAGGATGCGGTGCCCGGCCGCTTCCAGGCGCATTGCCTCCTCGAGCACCGGGCCCCGGATCTCGTAACAGACATTGGCGAGCTTGGTCGACTGGATCACCTGCATGTCTGGGAGCTTACGGCCCGGTAACGGCGGGTGGCTCGTGTTTTCCGCCACTTGAGACGCGGGGGTTTGGGCTGTTATCGCCGGCAGCTGTCCCACCTGCCTCTTCCGTCCCTGCGATCCCTCGTCCGGTCGAGGCCGTTCGGTACGAGTTCGGGGCGCTGAACGATTGTCGGCCGCGGCGTACGGGGAGTGCACGGATCCGGCGGCCAGGCGCGGCTGACGGAACACGTACGACGCGACGGCCGAACTGCCACGGACCGAACCCACTGGCCCAGAGTCCGGCGACGGAGGCCGAGCGCGACCCGGACTGCGTCGGCCGGGTCACCCGGTGACGGGCCGTCTGCCGAGGGGCGCCCTGTGACGGGCTGTCTGCCGTGGGGCGGTCTTGCGGCCAGGTGTCTGGCGACGGTGGCGCGCTGTGAGGGCCTGTCTGACGACGGGCCGCTCCGCGGCGGGTGTCTGCGACGGTGCCGCCCTGTGACGGGCCGTCTGCCGACGGGCCGCCTTGCGGGGCTGGGTGTCTGGCGAGGGGATGCCTGCCGAGGGGCTGCCCGTCGACGGGAGCGGTCGGCGCTCGCATCGGGTCGTCGTGGCCGTCGGGGCTGTAGGGGCGAGGTGCATCGCAGGGCTGCTCCTGTCGGGCTCCTCCTCCGCACCCGAGCGGCGCCCGGGGTGCGGTGCCGCCGCGGCCTCCGCGGAGAGAGCGGTGCTACCGCCCCCCGGGGTCTCCCCTCCGCTCGCCCGGCGGCCTCGGTCGTGACGGCGTCTGCTCGCCCGGCGGCCTCGGTCGTGACGGCGTCTGCTCGCCCGGCGGCCTCGGTCGTGACGGCGTCTGCTCGCCCGGCGGCCTCGGCCGTGACGGCGTCTGCTCGCCCGGCGGCCTCGGCCGTGACGGCCTCCGGTGGGTCGGCGACCCGGCGGCGGCGCCATCCTGCGCTGACAGTCCCGCGG
This sequence comes from Streptomyces sp. NPDC005402, assembly GCF_040606575.1. Lineage (NCBI taxonomy): Bacteria > Bacillati > Actinomycetota > Actinomycetes > Kitasatosporales > Streptomycetaceae > Streptomyces > Streptomyces sp. NPDC005402. Next base: position 188,769 of record NZ_JBEXFB010000013.1, on the reverse strand, counting down.
ACGCGTCCGCAGGCCCGCGGGCGAGTCCGCGCCGTCACCGAACTGGTCGCGGGGGAGTACACACCCTCCCCGTCGGCGCACCCGCGCTCCCCGTCACCGTCCGGGCTTCCCAGGAGGCCCTCGCGGCGGTCGAAGTCGTGAGCGGCGCGGAGCCGTACGGGCCGGTGGCGGTGGTCCTGTGAGGACGCGCGCGGGACGCTCCTTGACGCCACCGGCAACGTGGTGGACTCCCTCACAACCGGCCCGGGCGGCAATTGCGGCAGCCCGGACCTTCTCCGACGCCCCTTTCGCGAGCGCCGCCACGGCCACCGCCGACGGTCGGGGAAGCCCCACGGAAAGCGGCGCGCGCAGGGTGGCGCCAAGACGCGCAAGTAGCCGTAGGGCTGGGTAAGTTGACCTCGCTGAACGGGAAGTGGGGTGTTCCTGCTGTCCCGGATGTGCAGGTGTCGTCCGTCGAGAGGTGCGGGCTCGGCACAACTTCTTGCCCAAGTGACCACCCTTCTTCACAATGTCCATGTCAAACTCACGGGCGGCCGGAAGATTTCCGGTCGCCCAAGTCGCAAGAGGGGACCCCCACATGAGAAAGCCTCTCGTCGCCGCAGTCAGCGTCCTGGCCCTGGCCGGGATGGGCGCGGCACCCGCGGTCGCCGCCGAGCCCACCGCATCGGGTGTCGGCAAGAGCGTGGACACGGACACCCCCGTCTCCGTGGTCCACGACGTGGTCACGTCCGCCACGTCCACCCTGTCCCAGCTCACGTCACCGTCGCCGAAGCTCAAGGCCGTGACCCTCGCCGGGACCGTCTCGCTCAGCAACTGCTCCGGCTCGGTCATCCGGTTCCCGAACTCCAAGGACACCGACCCGGCGCTGGTGCTCAGCAACGGGCACTGCCTCACCACCGGCTTCCCCGAGCCGGGCGAGGTGCTCACCAACCAGGCCTCCAGCCGGACCTTCGGGCTGCTCAACTCCTCCGGCACCCGGGTCGCCACGCTGCGCGCCAGCAAGCTCGCCTACGGGACGATGACCGACACGGACGTCTCGATCTACCAGCTCACCAGCACGTACGCGTCGATCAAGAGCTCGTACGGCATCTCCGCGCTCACCGTGCAGGACACGCACCCGACCGCCGGGACCGCCATCACCGTGGCCTCCGGCTACTGGAAGCGGCTCTACAGCTGCAACATCGACGGGTTCGCGTACCGCCTGAAGGAGGGCGACTGGACCTGGAAGGACTCGGTCCGCTACACCTCCGCCTGCCAGACCATCGGCGGCACCTCGGGCTCGCCGGTCATCGACCAGGCCACCGGCAAGGTCGTCGCCGTCAACAACACCGGCAACGAGGACGGCGAGCGCTGCACGGAGAACAACCCGTGCGAGGTCGACGCGAACGGCAACGTCACCGTCCGCGAGGGCATCAACTACGCCCAGGAGATCTACAACATCCCGGCCTGCTTCGCGACCGGCAACCAGCTCAACCTGAACGCGAGCACGTGCACCCTGCCCAAGCCGTAGGGCCCAAGCCGTAGGGCACCGTCCGTAAGGCCCCTTCCGTAAGGCGCGACCAGTAAGGCGCGAGGCGTTCCGTCACATGGGACTGCGACGGACCGCCCGCCCCGCCAGCACGTCCGTGCGCCGGCCGTCCTCGATCACGAAGCGGCCGTCGACCAGGACGTGCGGGATGCCGGTCGGCAGCCGGCGCGGGTCGGCGAAGGTCGAACCCGCCGCCACGGTGGCGGGGTCGAACAGCACGAGGTCCGCCCGGTACCCCTCGCGGACCAGACCGCGGTCCGGCAGGCGCAGCCGGGACGCCGGGCGCGAGGTGAGATGCGCGACGCACTCCTCCAGGGACAGGACCCCCAACTCCCGCACGTACGTGCCGAGATACCGCGGGAACGTGCCGTACGCCCGCGGATGCGGCTTGGCGCCCTGCAGGATCCCGTCGGAGCCGCCGGTGTGCACCGGGTGCCGCATGATCGTGCGGACGTTCTCCTCGTGGCCGACGTGCTGGAGGATCGACGGGGCGAGCCGGTCGGCGAGCAGAAGCCCGCGGGCGGTCGTCCAGGGGCTCTCGCCGCGCGACCGGGCCGACTCCGCGACCGTACGGCCGACGAAGTCCGTGAGGGCCGCGTCGCCGACGCCCGAGATCTCGATGGTGTCCCACTCGACCGGCACGCCGTGGCAGCCGTCCGCCCCCACGACCTCCATGTGGTGCCGGATCCGCTCGGCCGTGTCGTCGTCCGCCAGCCGTTTCAGCACCGCCTCCGGACCGCCCTCGCTCGCCCAGCTCGGCAGCAGGGCCGCGAGGGTCGTGGCGCCGGGCGTGTAGGGGTAGGTGTCCAGGCTGATGTCGGCGCCCGCGGCCAGCGCCTCGTCCAGGAGGGCGAGCAGCTCGGGGGCCCGGCCCTTGTTCACGCCGAAGTTCATGGTGGCGTGGGCGAGATGGAGGGCGCAGCCGGCCTCCCGGGCCAGGGCGATCATCTCCTCGTACGCCTCAAGGGCGCCCGCCCCGTACGAGCGGTGGTGCGGGCAGTAGTAGCCGCCGTACTCGGCCACCACGCGGCACAGCTCGGTGAGTTCGGCGTCCTCGGCGTACATGCCGGGGGTGTAGGTCAGCCCCGAGGACATGCCGAGCGCGCCCTGTTCCATGCCCTGTGCGACCAACTCGCGCATGCGGTCGAGCTCTTGCGGAGTCGCCTCGCGGTCCTCCCAGCCGACGACGAGCGCGCGGAGCGTGCCCTGGGGGATCAGATAGGCCGCGTTGACGGCGATCCCGCGGTCCAGGCGGTCCAGGTACTCGCCCACCGACCGCCAGTCGAAGTCGATGTCGTCGCCGTGGCCGTTCCACCCGGTGATGGCGCGGCGCACCTCCTCCAGGGTGCGGTCGTCGACCGGGGCGTACGACAGCCCGTCCTGGCCCAGCACTTCGAGCGTGACGCCTTGCGCGGCCTTGGCGCTGTGATCGGGGTCGCGGAGCAGGGCCAGGTCGCTGTGGGCGTGCATGTCGATGAAACCGGGGGCCAGGACCAGTCCCTCGGCGTCCAACTCCCGACGGGCCTTGGGGCGTTGGCAGCCGGCGTCGGCCGCCTCCTTGACGATCGACACGATCCGGCCGCGGTCGACCACCACGTCGGCGCGGTACCAGGGGGCGCCGCTGCCGTCGACGACGTCCGCGTCCCGGATGACGAGCTCTTCCATCGCCGGGCTCCCTTCGGGTCTCAGAAGAACGTGCGGATGTATGCGACGACCGTGCCGTCGGCCTCGGCCACCGGGATCAGCTGCCACTTGTCGAAGGACGTGCACGGGTGGGAGAGGCCGAGACCCAGCCAGTCGCCGATCTCCAGGTCGGCGCCGGGGGCCGTGGCCAGCCAGGCGTGCTGGTCGGAGAGCGAGGTCACCTCGATGCCGGTGGCCGGGCGCTCGGTGCCGCCCCGGCGGACCACCTGGGGGAAGGGGAGGTCGAGGTCGTGGGCCGCGTCGCGCTTGCCCGCGTTGGCGAAGGCCTGGTCGGGGGAGGGGCGGGAGACGATCTGCGTCCACAGCCGGAACGCGGGCTCCAGGGCGCCCTCCTCGGGGATCCGGTTGAAGGGGGTCACCCTGCGGTAGTGGCCGTCGTCGTGCGAGACGTAGGCACCGGAGCGGAGCAACTTCAGCACGGGGCGGGAGAGTTCGGGGATCTCGGCGAAGACGTCGGCGACCGCGTCGAACCAGGCGCTGCCGCCGGCGCTGATCACGATCTCGTCCGGTGCCGCCGCGGCGAACCGTCCCGCCTTGTCGAAGTCGGCGGCCAGCGCGACGAGTCGGCGCAGCCAGGTGCGGACGCGCTCCGGGTCGGCCCCGGGCACCTCGCCCTCGTAGCCGGCGACGCCGACGAGCCGTAGCGTCCCGGTGGCCGCGACCGCTTCGGCGACGGCCGCGCACTCCGCCTCCGTGCGGGCGCCGGTGCGGGCGCCCTCCCCGGCGGCGAGTTCGACGACCACGTCCAGAGGGCGGGTGGTGCCCCGGAGGGCCGCGTCCATCAGCTCGACCCCGCGGACGGAGTCGACGTAGCAGACGAAGCGGAAGGTCTCGTCACTCGCCAGCTCGCCGGCGATCCACCTCAGGGCCGCCGGGTCCACCAGTTCGTTCGCGAGGAAGACCCGCTGGACGCCGTACGCCCGCGCGACCCGCACCTGGTGGGGGACGGCCAGGGTGATGCCCCAGGCGCCGTGCTCGATCTGCCGCTGGAAGAGCTGGGGGGCCATGGTCGTCTTGCCGTGCGGGGCGAAGGCCAGACCGTGGCGGGCGGCGTACGTCTCCATGAGCGCGAGGTTGTGCTCCAGGCGCTCGGCGGAGAGGGCGAGCACGGGGGTCGTGAAGCCGTCGGTGAAGAGGTTGCGGCGCTGGGCGGTCAGCTCGGCGACGGTCAGGCCGTCCGCGTCCGGGGGGAGGCCCTTGAAGCGGTGGTCGACGCGGTCCTCCGCGAGGCGGGCGAGCGCTTCGGTGCCTGTGCCGAGGGACACGGGACCTCCCTGATCAGGTCGGTTGCAGTATCTGCAACAGCCATTGCGTATGTCGCTTACTGCTGTCTAACATCCAGGCCAACGCCGGGTCAACGAAGGAGCCAGGACCATCGTGAATGCCCCCGACGCCGTGGACGTCGTCGCGCTCGGCGAGTCCATGGTCACGTTCCTGCCCAGCCGGCCCGGGCGGCTCGCCGACGTGCCGTCTTTCGACCGGGCGATCGGTGGGGCGGAGTCGAACGTGGTGTGCGGGTTGGCTGCCGCCGGCTTCGCGGTCCGGTGGGTCAGCCGGGTCGGGGCCGATGGGTTCGGGGATCACCTGGTCGAGGCGATCGGGGGGTACGGGGTCGATGTCTCCTCGGTGGGGCGTGATCCTTCGCGGCCCACGGGGGTGTACTTCCGTACGGCGGGGGACCGGGCCACGGATGCGCACGAGGTCGCTTACTACCGGGAGGGGTCGGCCGCGTCGGCGATGTCGGTCGAGACGGTGGACATGGCGGCGGTGCGGGCGGGGCGGGTGCTGCACCTTTCGGGGATCACGGCGGCGTTGTCGGACACCTGTCTCGAGTTGCTGAGGGAGTTGACGGCTCCTGGTGCGGATCGGCCGCTCGTGTCCTTCGACGTCAATCACCGGGCCGGGTTGTGGCGGGACGCGGATGGTCCGCGGGTGCTCCTCGAGCTGGCCCGCGAGGCCGACATCGTGTTCGTGGGGGAGGACGAGGCGGAGGAGGCGTGGGGGGTCGTGGGCGGTCCGGCGGCTGTTCGTGCGGTGCTGCCCGAGCCTTCGGTGCTGGTGGTGAAGCAAGGAGGGAAAGGGGCTACCGCATGGGTGTCGGGTGCGGGCAGCCGTGGGCTGGGCGCGCCCCGCGGCGGAGCCGCATATCGATGCAGCCCCGCGCCCCTGGGGAGGTCCCAGTCGCCGCCGGCCGATACGCGGCCGTCGAGCACCTTCGTCCCCGCCCTCGCGGTCGACGTCGTGGCGACCACCGGCGCCGGTGACGCCTTCGCCGCGGGGTTCCTCTCCGCGACCCTCCGGGACCTGCCCCTCCGTGACCGCCTCCGCCACGGCCACCTCTGGGCCGCCGCCGCCCTCACCGCCCCCGGTGACCTGGCGGTACCCCCCTCCCGCCCACACGCCGACCGCCTCGCCGCCGTCGGGGACGACACGTGGGGGAGACTTCGACTCGGCCCCGGCTGGACGCAAGCCGACACGGCCCCGGAGGAGGTACGCACCCCATGAGCCAGACCGTCGACCGCGCACTGAGCATCCTGCCGCTGCTCGCCGAGGGCCCCGCCGACCTCGGCCAGGTCGCCGAGCGCCTCGGTGTCCACAAGTCCACCGCGCTGCGACTGCTGCGCACCCTCCACGAACACGGCATGGTCTACCGGCAGTCCGACCAGCGCTACCGCCTCGGCGCCCGCCTCATCGCCCTCGCCCAGGAGGCGATGGAGAACCTCGACATCCGCGAGATCGCCCACCCCCACCTCGTACGGCTGAACGAGCAGTGCGGTCACACCGTCCACCTCGCCGTGTACGAGGAGGACGAGGTGCTGTACATCGACAAGGTCGAGAGCCGCTACCCGGTCCGGATGTACTCGCGGATCGGCAAACCGGTCGCCATCACCGTCGCCGCGGTCGCGAAGCTGCTGCTCGCCGACCTTCCCGAGGCCGAGCGGCAGGCCCTCGCGGACAAGCTCGAATACCCCCTGTACACGGCCCGTTCGACACCCAACGCCCCCGCGTTCCTCCAGGAGTTGGAGCGGGTGCGCGAACAGGGCTGGGCCACCGACCTCGGTGGCCACGAGGAGTCCATCAACTGCGTCGCGGCCCCCGTCCGCGGCGCCGACGGGAGGGTCGTCGCCGCGATGTCGGTCTCCGCGCCCAACGTCGTCGTCACCGCCGAGGAACTCCTCACCCTCCTCCCGCAGGTCCGCCGTACGGCCGATGCCATCAGCGGCGAGTACTCCGGCAGAACCACAGCAAAGGACCCCGTATGACGGACAAGATCGCGCTCACCCCCAGCACCCACACCACCCCGCCCGCGAAGTTCTCCCACGGCGTGAAGAAGGGCAACCTGCTCCAGGTCGCCGGGCAGGTCGGCTTCCTGCCGGCCGAGGAGGGCAAGCCGCCCACGCCCGCCGGGCCCACCCTGCGCGAGCAGACCCTCCAGACCCTCGCCAACGTCAAGGCGATCCTGGAGGAGGGCGGCGCCTCCTGGGACGACGTGATGATGATCCGCGTCTATCTGACGGACGTGGACCACTTCGCCGAGATGAACTCGATCTACAACACCTACTTCGAGGAGCAGGGCCTCACCGCGCCCCCGGCCGCCCGCACGACGGTCTACGTCGGCCTGCCCGCCGGGCTCCTCATCGAGATCGACGCGCTGGCCGTGCTCGGCTGACACAGCGGCCGACGGCTCTTCGGCTCCCGCAACTCCACAACTCCGCAATCCCGCAACTCCCGTACGACGTAACCGGCATGGCCCCCTCACGGGCGGTCATGCCGCGATCTCCCCTGCCCGAAAGCCGGATGCACCTACCCAGAGGACCCCCATGTCGTCCTTTCCGCTCGCCGCCACCGCTCCCGAGGCCCCACCCCACACCGGTGGCCTGCTCCTCCTGATCGACGGCACCGGGGGTCTGCTGACCGTCGCCGCCATCGGTATCGCCCTGCTGCTCTTCCTGATCATCAAGGCGAGACTCCAGCCCTTCGTCGCCCTGCTCGGCGTCTCCATAGCCGTCGGCCTGCTCGCCGGCCTGTCGGTCACCGAACTCTTCGGCACGGTCCAGCGGTCGGACGCGGTGTCGACCATCGAGTCCGGCATGGGCGGCATCCTCGGCCATGTCGCGATCATCATCGGCCTGGGCACCATGCTCGGGGCCATCCTCGAAGTCAGCGGCGGGGCCGAGGTGTTGGCATCCCGGCTGCTCCATCTCTTCGGGGAGAAGCGGGCGCCCCTCGCCATGGGCCTGACCGGCCTGATCTTCGGTGTCCCGGTCTTCTTCGACGTCGGCATCTTCGTGCTCGCGCCGATCGTGTACGCGGCGGCCAAGCGCAGCGGCAAGTCGATCCTGCTCTACTGTCTGCCGCTGCTGGCGGGCCTCTCCATGACCCACGCCTTCCTGCCCCCGCACCCCGGCCCGGTCGCGGCCGCAGGACTGCTCCACGTGGACCTCGGCTGGGTGATCCTTATGGGCATCGTCTGCGGCATCCCCGCGGTGCTGGCCGCGTGGGCGTACTCCGCGTGGGTCGGCCGCCGCATCTTCGTCGCCGTGCCGCAGGACATGGTGGAGGCGGCCGCGGAGGCCAAGCAGGCGGTGATCGACGAGCAGCGGTCGCAGGGCGTCGAGCCGCGCGAGGACCCCGTCCCCCTCGGCACGGTCCTCGGCATCATCGGTACGCCCCTGGTCCTGATCCTCGCCGCCACCTTCTCCTCGATCGCGCTCGACCCCTCCACGGGCCGCTCGGTGATCGAGTTCTTCGGCAGCCCCTTCGTGGCGCTGACCATCGCGCTGGTCCTCGCGTACTACCTGCTCGGCATCCGCCGCGGCTGGTCCCGCAAATCCCTGGAGACGGTGTCGACCGCGTCCCTCAAGCCGGTCGGCAACATCCTCCTCGTCGTCGGCGCGGGCGGGGTCTTCGGCGCCATCCTCAAGGCCAGCGGGGTCGCCCAGGCGCTCTCCGACACCTTCAACGACGTCGGCCTGCCGGTGATCGTGCTGTCGTACCTGATCTCGGTGGTCCTGCGGGTGGCCCAGGGCTCGGCGACGGTCGCCATCGTCACCACGGCGGGCATCGTGGCGCCTCTGCTGTCGGAGGGGCACCACTCCCAGGCCTTCGTCGCGCTCGTCATCATGGCGATCTCGGCCGGTTCCATCTTCGCCTCGCACGTCAACGACGGGGGCTTCTGGATGGTGGCCAAGTACTTCGGCATCAGCGAGCGGGACACGCTGAAGACGTGGACCGTGCTGGAGACGGTGCTGTCGGTCGCGGGGTTCGTGATGGCCGCGGTACTGAGTGTCTTCCTGTAGGCGTTGTAGCCCCATGTAGGCGTCCGATAACGATGTAGGGGCCGACTGTGCCGGGCACAGGATCGTCGACCATACTGCCCGCTGTGGAGCAGCGCATAGGTTCGAGCAGCCAGCCCCTGGAAGGCGCCGGATTCGACCCGGCCTACGTCCCCGGGCTCACCTCACCCGGGTCAGGCGAGGCGGAGGACGCCAAGCCGGCGGACGTCGAGGCCGCCGACGCCGACGAGCCCACGGTCCCGGCGGAGGCTTCCGAAGAGGCCGAAGAGGCCGAGGAGGCCGAGGAGACCGCCGGGGAGGAAATCCCCGACGGTCCCGTCTTCGAGGCGTCCGACCGGCGCGCGAGGATCGTCGCCGACCACCGGGGCGTCCGGCTCTCCCTCGACGACCAGGCCTGCGAGTTCCGCTGGGACGAGATCGGCGCCGTGGAGACGGAGTCCCCGCGCTTCGGCAAGCGGTTCACCATCACGGTGCACACGCCCGACCGCCGCTGGTACCCCATCGAGATCGAGGCCACGTCGAGGGCGAGTTTCGCCGAGTGGGACGAACAGCTCGACGCGGTCATGGACAAGTACTTCGAGGACGAATCCCCTCAGACGGTGGAAGAGGAGTCCGACCTCTAGCCCCTAGCAGTACTGCGCCTGCTTCCCGATGGACCGGTACATGCAGTCCGAGTTCTCCAGCAGTTGCAGCACCGCGTCCCGGTTGCGCGACGTCTCCCGCTCGATGACCTCGTCGGGCGGGTAGAAACCGCCACCGGAACTCGACGACGGGTACATCTCGAAGGTGTACGAGAAGATCTTGTGCGTGCCCCAGAGGTAGTCGTCGATCGACCCGTCGGTGATGTACAGATCGCTCGCCTGCTCCGCCGTGTACCCGTTGCTCGCGGCCATCTTCTGCCCGACCGCCCTGAACACGGCGTTGTCGTCCGCCGTCATCCCGGTCGCCGTGTCGGAGTACGTGTACCCGAAGGGCCACAGCACCAGTTCGCTGTACGTGTGGAAGTCGATGTTCGTTTTGATCTGCTGGACCCCGCCGACGACCCGACTGCGCACGAAGTTCGCGACCACCTTGACCTCGGGCGCCGACTCGGCGGCCGGACCCCGGTAGGTCTCGGAGGACGTGGAGCCGGACGAGCCGCCGCAGCAGCCCCAGCGGTAGGCCCAGTTGCGGTTGAGGTCGGTGCCGACGGCCGAGGAACCGGAGTTGGGTTGCCGGTTCTTGCGCCAGGAGCGGTAGGAGCCGGTGGCGATGTCGTACTCGCCGCCGTCCGGGTTGAGGTCGGGGATGATCCAGATCTCGCGGCTGTTCACCATGTTCGTGACCCGGGAGTCGGAGCCGTAGCCCGCGCCGAGTTCACGCAGCAGGTACAGGGCCATCTCCACCGTGAGGTGTTCGCGGGCGTGCTGGTGGTGGGTGAACAGCACCTCGGGCTCGGCCTCGTCGGTCGCCACGTTGTCGCTGATCTTGATGGCGACGATGTCCCGGCCCTGGTACGACGTGCCGATGACCCGCTTGCTCATGATGTTCGGGTAGGCGGCGAGGCGCTGGTCGATCTCGGCGTTCATCTCGGCGTAGTTGTGGTAGCGCGCGTCGGCCGAGGGGAAGTCGTAGAGCCGGGCCCCGCCCTCCGCGGCCCGTGCCGGGGCGGACCCCAACGAGGTGACCTCGTACCCGAGTTGACGCAGTCTCCTGATCTGGTCGGCGCGCCCCGAGACCACGACGGTCTCCTCGTCGGCCTCGTCCACCGTCACGCCCGTCTGCTGGATCGCCGTACGGGTCACGGGTGTCGAGTGCTGATGGATCTCGTACTGGCGGACGTCCTCGGCGCTCGGTACCGCCTTCGGGGCGCTGTCGGCGTTCGCGGAGAGCGGGGCCGCGAGGGCGAAGGCCATGAGGGAGGCGACGGCGGCGAGGGCGGCGTAGCGGGGGCCGCCGCGGGCGCCGGAACCGCGTGTGCGAAGTCGCATGAAGTCTCCTGTGTTCTCCGGGGTTTCCGGGATCTCCGGAAGTGGGGGAGTGGAGCGGGGGGTGGTTCTGCGACGTGCTGCCGGTGCGGGTGTGCCGCTCAGCGAGGGCTTGCTCATCGTGGGCTTGTGGCATGAGCAGGTCAAGAGCGAATAAAGACGTGATGGCGTGAACTGTGCGTCCGCTGTGGGGCCTTGACGGGCCGCGAAGGCCGCGCAGTGTACGCGGATCGGTGTGCCACGGCGTGATCCCGCAAGAAGTGCACCCGCGGGTGTGAGCCGTGCGTGCATATATGTGAGAGCCGGGACCACAGTGGGAGCTCCGACCCCACCCCCGGAGGACTGGCTGATCATGCGGCACCTGCCGGTCGAGACGACCAGTTTCGTCGACCGGCGCCATGAGCAGGCCGCGGGCCGCGAACTCCTCACCCGCGCCCGCCTGGTCACGCTGACCGGCCCCGGCGGCGTCGGCAAGACCCGCCTCGCCGCCCGCATCGCGGCCCGCGCGGAACGCACCTTCCCCGACGGCGTCCGCTTCGTCCACCTCGCCGGGCTGCGTGAGCCCGAACTGGTCCCGCTCGCCGTCGCCGACGCGCTCGGACTCCACGACCACTCCGCGAGGCCGCCGTCCGAGGCCCTCGTCGCCCATGTACGGGACCGCAGAGTGCTGTTGGTCCTCGACAACTGCGAACACCTGCTGCGCGCCTGCGCCCACCTCGCGGCGGCGCTGCTGCACGGCACCACGGGGGTCCGGATCCTCGCGACCAGTCGGCACCGGCTCGGTCTCACCGAGGAGAACCTCCTCGACGTACGACCGCTGCCGGTCCCCGATCCGGACGGCGACCTGTCCGCGGCCGACGGCTACCCGGCGCTGGCCCTGTTCGCCGACCGGGCGGCCGCGGTCGTCCCCGGTTTCGCGCTCACCGCCGACAATCGGGCCGCTGTCGCCCGTCTGTGCCGGCGGCTCGACGGACTGCCGCTCGCCATCGAACTCGCCGCGGTACGCATGCGCGTGCTCGGTGCGGAACAGCTCCTGGCACGCCTCGACGACCGCTACCGCCTCCTCACCTCCGGCAGCCCCGCGGCCCTCCCGCGCCACCGGACCCTGCGGGCCGCCGTCGACTGGAGCCATGAACTGTGCACCGGACGCGAACAGGTGGTCTGGGCCCGTCTCTCCGTCCCGGCCGGCGGCTTCGACCTCGAGACGGCGGAGGCGGTGTGCGCGGACGGCGACCTCGTCCACGGCGCCGACGTCCTCGAAGCGGTCGCCGGGCTCGTGGACAAGTCCGTACTGTCCCGGGAGCCCGGGCCGGAAGGGGTGCGGTACCGGCTCCTGGACACCTTGCGGCAGTACGGCCTGGAGCGGCTGCGGGGCATGGCGGGCGAGGAGCTCGCCACCCGGCGCCGGCACCGGGACTGGATACTGCGGCGGGCCGCCGCCTGCGAACGGGCCTGGTTCGGTCCCGGCCAGCGGGAGATCGTCGCCCGGCTCCGCGCGGACCAGGACAATCTGCGGGCGGCACTGGACTTCAGCCTGCGGGGGGCCGCCGCGTCGGGCCTCGGAGCAGCTCACGACGAGGACGCGCCGGCCGGAACGGCCCGCACGACAGCAGAGCCCGCCTCGTACGCTCCCTCCGAGGTCTCCGAGTCCTGCTCCGCGCCCGGCCCCACGGCTCACTCCGCCGCGGTGCGCCGCCCCCTTACCGACGCCCTCGCCGGGCCACGGCTCGCCGGAACACCCGTCGCGGAAGTTCGCTCAGCGTCCTGCTCCGCGTCCGGCCCCGCGGCCCACCCCGCCGCGCCGGGCGCCCCTTTCGAGCCCCGTGAGTGCGGCACGCCGACTCCGGCCGACGCCCTCGCCGGACTGCGGCTCGCCGGCACCCTCTGGTTCTACTGGCACGCCTGCGGTGCTCCCCGCGAGGGCCGTCACTGGGTCGAACGGGCCCTGGAGGCGAATCCGGAGCCGACCTCCGAGCGGGCCCGCGGGCTGTGGGTGGCCGGGCTGCTGGCCGGGTGTCCCGAGGACCTCACCCGGGGGCTGCGCCGGGCCGAGGACGCCCGCGAGCTGGCCCGCGGTCTCGGGGACGCCGCCGAAGCCGCCCACGCCGAGTACGTCATCGGCGTCATCCGGCTCTTCGCCGGTGAACTCCCCGCCGCCCTCGCCCACTTCGAGGCCGGTGTCGCCCGCGGCCCCGTACCCGGCCAGCACCTCAGTCTCGTCGGCCTCGACCAGGTCGAACTCGCCTGCGCCCTCGGCTTCCTGGGCCACGCCGACCGGGCCGTCGAGGTCTGCGAGAGGACCCTGCGGCTCTGCGAGGAACACGGCGAGGAATGGGTCCGCTCCTACGTGCTGCGCATGCTCGCCCTCGCCCACACCGTCAAGCAGGACTGGCCGCGCGCCGAGCAGTACGCCCGCGAGGCCCTGCGGCTCAAGCTCGCCGTCAACGACCTCATCGGCCTCGCCCTCACGCTGGACCTCACGGCGCGTATCGCCACCGAGCGCTCCGCGCACGAGCGGGCGGCCGTTCTCCTCGGCGGGGCCGACCGGGCCTGGGCCGCCGTCGACGCGGGGAGGTGGGGTTCCGAGGCGCTCACCGCCGTGCGGCGGGACACGGAGGGCCGGGCGGGGCGCGCCCTGGGCGCGAGCGCGTTCAGCGCCGGGTACGACCGGGGCGCGGGCCTCACCCTCACCGAACTCGTCGGGTACGCGCTCCAGGAACCGGGGCTTCCCTGCGTGACGCCCCCCACGACACCGGACCGGCCCCAGGTCCGCCTCACCCCCCGGGAGGCCCAGGTCGCCGAGCTCGTCGCCGAAGGGCTCGCCAACCAGCAGATCGCCGATCGGCTCGTCATCGCCCGCCGCACCGCCGAGGGCCATGTCGAACGGATCCTCAACAAGCTCGGCTTCCACACGAGAACGCAGATCGCGACATGGGTGACGGCTCAGCGCTGAGGACGTACGTCGCCCGACCATCCACCCCACCGAAGGACCCTCCATGACCACCGCCTTCGACCACCGCATGGCCGCCTACGGCACCGACGAGGAATTCCTCGCCGCCGCCCTCCCCTTCCTCACGGAAGCCCTCGACGCCCCTGAGGAACCCCCGCCCGCGGCCATCGCCTCCCCCCACAACCTCGCCCTGCTCCGGGACACCCTCGGCGCGGACGCCGAGCGCGTCACCCTCATCGACCACACCGACTGGTACACCGGCTCCGCCGCCAACGCTGTCGCGCAGGGAGCCGGCTACCTCGCGGCGCACGCCGGGCCCGGGGGCCGTATCCACCTGCTCATGGAGCCCGTCTGGAACGGCAGGGCCGGCAGCACCCCGCGCGAGACCACCGAGTGGATCCGTTACGAAGCCCTCGCCAACCTCCTCTTCGCGCCGCTCGCCACCACCGCCCTGTGCGCCTACGACCTCCGCACCGCGGGCCCCGCGATCATCGACGCGGTCCGCAGGGCCCACCCCGGCACGGGCGTGTACGAGGACCCCGTACGCCTCGCCGCCGAGCTGGACGCCGTACCCCTCGCGCCGCCCCCGGCGGACGCGGAACTCCTCACCGACCTGACCGCCGACGCCGTACGGCTCAAAGCGCAGGCCCGTGGTCTGCCGCCCGCCGACGCGGAGCTGTTCGCGACGGCCGTCGCCGAGGCGGCGGAGGCCGTGGGACAGCGGAGCGGTACCGCGCTGCTGTGGGGCCAGGACACGCACTGCGTCTGCGAACTGCGCGCGCAGCGGCGCGTGGACGACCCCCTCGCCGGGTTCGTCCCGCCGGACACCACCGACCTGGAGCCCGGACAGGGACTCTGGTACGCGCGTCAGGTGTGTGCGTACGTCGACGTACGCGACCACCAGGACGGGGCGACCGTACGACTGCGGTACGCGTAGCCGTACAGGTGTGGTGCAGGTATGGAATCAGGTAGTACTCCCCGTGTGCCCCGACCCCGCAGGGGCCACCCTGAGACCATGCTGCAACTCTCCGGGGGCCACCTCCCGGACCCCGACCCTCGATACGCCGCCTATCCCCAACCCCCCATGGGAGCAGGTCACTTGAGTGTCGAGTACGACCCCCGCCCGTCCGCCGTCCGCGAGGCCCGCGCCGAGGTGCGCAAGCAGTTGGAGGGGTGGGGGCTCGCGGAACGGGACGACCTGGTGGACACCGCCGAACTCCTCGTCAGCGAACTGGCCACCAACGCCCTCCTGCACTCGGCCGGCCGCTTCACGCTCACCCTGTCCGCCGCGCACGGCGTGCTGCGCTGCGAGGTCGCCGACTCCGGCCGCCACACCCCGCAGGTGCTGGACGCCGGGGTCGCGGAGAGCGGCCGCGGGATGTTCCTGGTGGCGGCGCTCGCCCTGCGCTGGGGCTGTCACCAGGACGGGGCCGGTAAGACGGTCTGGTTCGAACTGGGCACCTGCGGGGCCGGCGGCTGCGGTGGACGCCTCCCCGGCGAGCTCTGACTTCCTTCACCGCACGCCCTCTTGCCGGGCCGCGATCTTTAGGGTTTCTTGACCTTCATGGCGGACACCACGGACAACACAGTGACCGGTGAGACGAACTCCGTACCGCGCAAGTCCAGTTGGCGGTACATCGGCCCGGGGATCGTCGTCGCAGCGACCGGCGTCGGCGCCGGCGACCTGGTCGCCACGCTCATCGCGGGCAGCAACTTCGGCTACACCCTGCTGTGGGCCGCGGTGATCGGCTGCCTCGTCAAGATCTCCCTCGCGGAGGCGGCGGGCCGCTGGCATCTGTCCACCGGCAGCACCCTGTTCGACGGCTGGGCGAGCCTGGGCCGCTGGACCACCTGGTTCTTCGCCGTCTACGTGGTGATCTGGGGCTTCGTGTACGGCGCGGCGGCGATGTCGTCCAGCGCGCTCCCGCTCCAGGCGCTGTTCCCGGACGTGATGGACCTCGAATGGTGGGCCATCGCCTGCGGCCTGGTCGGCCTGGTCTTCGTCTGGTTCAACAAGTACGAGGTCTTCGAGAAGGTCATGACGGTCCTCGTGGGCGTCATGTTCGTGGTGACGGTGTATTTGGCGATCAGGGTCACCCCGAACCTGGGCGACGCCTTCGCGGGCCTGCTCCCCGTCCTGCCCGACGAGAAGGACTCGATCCTCAACACCCTGGGCCTGATCGGCGGCGTCGGCGGCACGATCACGCTCGCGGCGTACGGCTACTGGGTCAACGCCAAGGGATGGACCAACACCGGCTGGATGAAGGTGATGCGCCTCGACAACCGGGTCGCCTACATCACCACCGGCATCTTCGTCGTCGCCATGCTCTTCGTCGGCGCGGAGATGCTGCACTCCGCCAACGTGGCGATCGCGAGCGGCGACAAGGGGCTCATCCAGCTGAGCGACATCCTGGAGGACGAATACGGCTCGGCGACCGCCAAGTTCTTCCTCATCGGTTTCTTCGCCACGTCGTTCACCTCGCTGATCGGCGTCTGGCACGGGGTGAGCCTGATGTTCGCGGACTTCGTGGCGCGGTACCGCGACCGTGAGGGTGCGGGGGCCTCCGGTCAGCAGGTCGCGTCCGGCTCGCGCGAGCGCTCCTGGCCCTTCCGCGCGTATCTGCTCTGGCTGACCTTCCCGCCGATGGTCCTCCTCTTCCAGGGCCAGCCCTTCCGCCTGGTCATCATCTACGGCGTCCTCGGCGCGGCCTTCCTCCCCTTCCTGGCCGGCACGCTGATGTGGCTGCTGAACACCTCCCGCACGCCCGCGCAGTGGCGCAACGGCCATCTGAGCAACGCCATGCTGGCGATCGCGGGCCTGCTGTTCCTGGTCCTGTGCGTGAAGCAGATCTGGGACCAGCCGTGGTCGGAGTTCTTCTAACTGCCGCTCCACCACCGGGCGTCGAGTGCCATCGCCCGCATCTGGGCGATGGTCAGCGCGGGGGTCTCGCGGGTCGCGGGCTCGTTCTGGGTGCCGGCGTTGAAGGCGCTGATCACCACGCGCCTGCCGTCGGCGCGCATGGTGTCGACGGTCCACATGATCTGGTCGCTCCTGTCCCCGGGGCCCTGCTTGACGGCGACCCGGGTGCCGTCGGGAAGGGTCTCGGAGCTCGAGTCGAAGAGGTCGTCGGCCACGTCCAGCATGTCGGGCTGCACATTGACCTGGACCATGCTTTTGCCCTTGCCGTCGTCGACCACGGCGTAGGCGAAGTCGCCGTCGTCGCTGCTCTTGTCGGTCACCTTCAGCCCCTTCGGCAGCAGGGCCAGCAGGTTGGTGCGGGCGTGCAGGTCGGAGCCGGGGACCTCCGGCTCGGGGAGGGGATCGGGCAGGGCGTTCGCCACGGTGCGCCACTCCTTCGCCGCCGCCAGCCGCGTCAACTGAGCCGGGCTCAGCGGAGGATCGGTCCGGGTGACGGGCTTGTCCTTCTCGGCGGCCGCGTTCCACTCGCTCACGGTGATGTGCTGCCCGGTCGGGGTGACCAGCTCGGCGGACCAGAGCTTGGTGTCCACCCGGCGGTCGGGATACTCGTACCCCTGGAGCACGGTGACCACGGAGCCGTCGGCGAGCCGACTCGTTTTGCAGGCGTCGTACGGGATGTACACCCGGTCCGGGCACTGGGCCGCCTGCCGGGCCTGCGTACCGCCCGGCTGCACCCGGCCCACGCTGACCCCGATGGCCGCGGCGCCGTCGCCGTCGTCGAAGACGAGCCCGGCGGACGGCGCGGGCACCTTCAGGTCGTTGGTCGGCTCGGTGCCCTGCCCGCGCTCCTCGCTGAAGTCGCCCTGGGGCAACAGGCTCTTGAGGGTCTCGATCATCTGCTCGTCGGTCGCGGGCGTGGCCGTGGCGCTCGGCTTCGGCTTCGGCTTGGCGGAGGCCGTCACGGACGACGGCACGGCCTCGGTCGCCGTACCGTCCGGCCGCAGGACCAGCGCCCCGCCCACGCAAGCGAGCACGACGCTCGCGGTGCCCCCGGCGACGGCGGCCCGCCGCACGAACCGCTTGCGCCGGCCCCGCACCGCGCCGCGCGCGGCGAGGGCCGTGCGGTCGGTGTCGAAGCCGCCGCCCGTCTCGTGCAGGGCGGCGGCGAGCCGCTCCTCGAAGGGGTCGTTGTGCTGGTCTGCGAACATGGGGCAGCCACCGTTCCGGGTCGGTCGGTCGGTTGGTTGGACGAAAGGGAAAGTCAGGGCGCCGGTCAGGGACGGGCGTAGGCGCCGATGTCCTCGCCGAGGAGCCCACGCAGCTGCTTGAGGGCTCGGGTGCAGCGCGTGCGGACGGCTGCCGCGCTGGCGTTCAGGACACCGGCGGTCTCCTCGATGGAGCGGTCCTCCCAGTAGCGCAGGACGACCACGGCCCGGTCCTTGGCGGGCAGCCGCGCGAGGGCGTCGAGCAGCGTCAGCCGCAGGGGCGTGTCGACACCGGCGGCGGCCACCTCCGGCAGGACGTCGGTCGCGCGCTCCTTGCTGCTGCGGCGGCGCTGATGGGTCAGGAACACCCGGACCAGGACGGTCTGCGCGTACGCCGCGGGGTTGCCGACGAGGGATATCCGGCTCCAGCGGACGTAGATCCGCCCGAGCGCCTCCTGCACCAGGTCCTCCGCGAGATGAGTGTCACCCGCGGTCAGCAGACACGCCGACCGGTACAGATGTCCGGCCCGGGCAGCGGCGAACTCCGCGTACTCGTCCGCGCGGGCCTGTCTCATGTGTTCCCCCTGGTGCTGTGCGCCCGGCCGTGGAAGAGGTCCTCACTTCTCTGACGCTGTGGGGTGGGGAGAATGTTTCACATGACCTGGAAACAGTCCGCGACGCGAGGGGACGGATGCCGATGACCACCCCGCCACCGCCGGGCCCGCCCTACGGCGACCAGCCCCCGCCCCCTCCTCCGCCCATGGCTCCCCCGACCGCGCCCCCGCCGGGCTTCGGGCCGCCGCCCGCGCAGTACGGCCACGGCTACCCGCCGCCGCCCCCGCCCCCCGAGGGCCCGGAGTTCATGGCCGTGGACCGCCACAACTCCATCGTCGTCGACTCGGCGGGCGTCGCCTTCGAGTCCCACGGCCAGACCGCCGAGTTCCCCTGGCACGAGGTCCGCAGCGTCCACTACAAGGCGGGCCCCAACGGCAAGACCCTGATGATGGCCGTCGTCCACCCCGACGGCCGCTTCTACGAGTGCGTGGTCGACGCCAAGGGCCGGGACACGCTGGGCCAGTGGTTCGCCCGGCTGGCACCGGTGCTGGGGTACTACCGGCCCCTGGTGTGAGCGTGGACGCCGAACTGCAGATCCACGAGGTGCGCGGCACCGGGGCGACGGAGGCGACCGTGGTCGTGCGCTGCCTCCGGGGCCCCGTCCGCCTCGGCGCCCGCTTCTCGCTGGTTCGCGACACGCGGGCGCCGATCGATCTGACGGTGACGAGCATCGTGCGTTACGGCCGTCCGGACCACGCGATCGACCCCGTGCACTCCGGCCTGGTGACGCTCCAGGGCACCGGCGTGCATGAGCTGAGCCCGACGATCGGGGAGGCGGGACGGCAGGTCATGCAGGTCATCCAGGGCGACAACCCGGTCGCGCCCTGACCCACGGCTACGGCAACCCGTGCACGTGCGGTCCCACCGTGCTGGACCAGGCGTTGCCCGCCGCCGCGTCCCAGTTCGTCGACCAGGTCATCGCGCCGCGGAGGTCGGGGTAGGTCTTCGCCGGCTTGAAGGAGCCGCAACTCGTGCCCTTCGTCAGGCAGTCCAGCGCGCTGTTCACCACGGAGGGCGGGACATAGCCGCTGCCCGCCCCGCTCGTGGACGCCGGCAGACCCAGCCCCACCTGGGACGGGGCCAGTCCGCCCTCCAACTGGATGCAGGCCAGCGCGGTCAGGAAGTCCACCGAACCCTGGGAGTACACCTTGCCGTCGCAGCCCAGCATCGAACCGCTGTTGTAGTACTGCATGTTGACGACGGTGAGGATGTCCTTCACGTTCAGCGCGGTCCGGAAGTAGGCGTTGGACGTCGACTGCATGTCGATCGTCTGCGGTGCCATCGTGAGGATCAGGCCCGCCCCCGCCTTTGCCGACAGCGATCGCAACGCCTGTGACATGTAGGTCGCGTTGAGGCCGTTCTCCAGATCGATGTCGACGCCGTCGAAGCCGTACGTCTGCATCAGCGCGTACACCGAGTTCGCGAAGTTCGCCGCCGACGTCGGGTCGCTCACCGAGACCGTGCCGTTCTGGCCGCCCACGGAGACGACGACCTTCTTGCCGGCCGCCTGCTTCGCCTTGATGTCCGCCTTGAACTGGTCGACCGTGTACCCGCCGAGCCCGGCCGAGTCCAGGTTGAAGGTCACGGCGCCCGGAGTCGTCGTGGCGTCCGCGAAGGCGACCGCGATGATGTCGTACTGCGACTGCACGGCCGACAGCTTCTGGACCGTGGCCCCGTTGTTGAAGTTCTGCCAGTACCCGGTGACCGCGTGCTTCGGCAGCGCGCCGCCTCCGTTGCCCGTCGACGCGCCCGTAGTCCCCGTCACCGCGCCCGACTTCACGGACTCGCCCGCCGAGTTCACCGCCGTGACCTGGAAGCTGTACGACGTCGACGCGGCCAGCCCCGTCACGGTCGCCGACGTCCCGGTCACCGCCGTGACCTTCGTACCGTTGCGGTAGACGTTGTAGCCCGTCGCGCCCGACACCGTGTTCCAGGCGAGGGAGACGGACGAGGAGGACGTGCCGGAGACCGCGAGACCGGTCGGCGCTCCCGGGACCGTAGGAGCGGGATCGCCCCCGCCGCCCCCGTCCGGGCCGTACACCGACACGTCGTCGGCGAAGTACGCGGTCTGTCCGTACCAGCCGTGCGTGTACACCGTCACCGAGGTCGTCGAGGCGCCCGTGGTGAAGGTGGTCGTCAGCTGCTTCCAGGAGGCGGAGTCCGGGGTCCAGGTCGACACGTCCGTCGTGCCGGTGCCGGTCGCGCCCAGGTAGGCGTAGCCGCCCTGCACCCACGCGCTCAGCGTGTACGTCGCGTTCGGCTTCACGGCCACGGTCTGGGTGCAGCGCGCGTTGTCCTGCCCGGCCGGCGTCGCCTTCAGTGCGGCCGAGCCGCCGTGCACGGGGGAGGAGACGGTCGTACCGCTGCTCGCCGAACAGGTCCAGTTGGTCAGGCCGGACTCGAAGCCGGCGTTCTTGGCGTTGTTGACGTCCGCGGCGGACGCCGGTCCCGCGACACCGAGGGCGCCGCCCAGGGCGAGGGCCGCGGTGAGGGCCGCGGTCCGGAACCGCGCCGGTTTTCTGCTGAGTATGGGCATGACAAGAGAGTTGGTCCAGACCAATCCCGCTGTCAAGGTCGGCGTCGAGGATGAATGCACAACAGGCCTTTCTGCGGCCCGCGCACGTGGCAAGTGCGCCCCATCTGGGCAGGAATCACCCGCTTTTGATCCCTCACGTCGGCCAGGAAGTCACAGAATCGCTGTTCTCCGGCCATAGACCCGTGGTTACAGTGCTCAGGTAGTCACGCAGTGAAGTCGACCGGGTGCGCCGGAGTGATCCGTCGGGCCCACGGCCATGGGATACGGGGAGCTGCGCGTGCCAACTGCCATCGCAGTGACCGGCGCCGACATGGCGCTGCCGGCGCAGGACGAGCGGACCCTGCCCGCCGTCGTGCTCGACGGCCTCGACCGGCAGCCGCTCGACCATTCGCTCGCCGCCCTCCAGACGCTGATCGACCAGCACGGCCATGTGATCGTCGCGTACTCCCGTGCCGTGCCCCCGGCGGTGGACCAGCGGCTGCGTACCGTGCGGTCCCTCCTGGAGAGCGACCGGATCGCCCTGTTCCAGCCCGAACTGCCACCCCTGGGACTCGCCGTCCTCGCCCGCCAGTTGAGACAGCTCGCCTCCTGCGACCTCAGCCCCGGCGTCCTCGCCTCGGCGGGCCGGCTGCTCACCCACTACCTCCACGCGGGCGCGCTCCTCGGCTCGGTGGCCAAGCTCGACCGGGTCCCCGTCGGGCTCAAGTCGCACGCCAAGTCATGGGTGCCGGGCAGCCAGTTCGCCGTGCTCGCCCACCCCCAGCCGCAGCTCGTCAGGATCGCCCCGGACGCCGCGCTCGCCGGCCCGGAGTTCGCCACCTCGATGCTGGTCGCCCGTGGCCAGCTCCAGTCCGACTGGGTTTCCGGGGCCCTCGCCAGGTCCTGGCGGATCCAGGGACTGCGGGAGGCTCCGCTGCCCGCCGAGTCCGCCCAGTGGTGGGGCACCGGCAAGCTGATCGAGTTCTGCACCTTCCTGCCCGACCTGTCCGTCCTTTACCAACTGGTCACCTCGGTACGGCAGAACGTCTGTCACTGGTGCGGTATCGACGTCATCGGAGACCGCTGCGTCTTCTGTTCGGCCACCGCACCGACGACGACCGTTCCTCAGCAGCACCAGCAGTATCAGCACCAACTGCCCGCCGGGTGAGCCGTACCGGATCGCCCCCGTCCCCGATTCCGCTCGACCGAGCCCCCAACGAGGTCCACGGTTCATGAACTCCCGTCAGCGCCGCGGCGTGATAATCCTGCTCCTGTCGGTCCTGGGCGCCCTCGCGGCCTTCGCCGGCGTGCTCTCCGTCATCGACGACGTGAAGTCCAAGGTCGGCCCCGAGGTCACGGCGTACGAGGTCAAGAAGGACATCGAGCCCTACACCCGGCTCACCGCGGCGCAGTTCGAGAAGACCGAGATGCCCAAGCGCTGGCTCTCCGCGAACGCGGTCACCGACCTCGCGGCCATCCGCGACAAGATCGCCGTGACGACCCTCCAGAAGGGCTCCCTGCTGCAGAGCGACATGATCGTCGACCAGCCCGCCCTGCAGCCCGGGCAGCAGGAGGTCGCCATCATGATCGACGCGGCGACCGGCGTCGCCGGCAAGATCACGGCAGGCTCCGCGGTCAACGTCTACGCCACCTTCGAGGGGCAGCGCGAGGGCGACCCCGACCAGTCCAAGGTCATCGTGACGAACGCGCGGGTCCTCGACGTCGGGAAGATCACCGCTCTGGAACCCGACGCCGACAGCCGCACCCGCCAGGCCACCGACGCCGTCCCCATCACCTTCGCGCTCTCCGCCCTCGACGCCCAGCGCATCACGTACGCCGAGTCCTTCGCCAAGCGCGTCCGGCTCGCCCTGGTGGCACCGGGCGAGACCGGCACCATCCCGGAGCAGGACCGCACGTACGAACTCGCGAAGGACAAGTGAGAGGCCGCCATGCCCACGAGGATCCTCCCGGCAGTCGGCGACGCGGACGCGGTCCGCTCCCTCACCACGCTGCTCAGCCAGCTGCCGGACGCCGAGCCCGTCGCCCCGGTCACCGACTCCACCCAGCTCATCGACACCCTCGCGCGCCTGGCCTCCGAGTCGATCGACGAGCTGCCCGAGGTCGTGGTCGTCCACGAGCGCATCGGTCCCGTCCCGGCCCTCGAGCTGATCCGTGAGGTCGCCCTCCGCTTCCCGGCCGTCGGCGTCATCCTCGTCACCTCCGACGTCAGCCCCGGCCTCTTCCAGGCCGCCATGGACTACGGCGCCCGCGGCCTCATCTCCCTCCCGCTCGGCTACGAGGAACTCGCCACCCGCGTGCAGGCCGTCGCCCAGTGGTCGGTGGGCGTACGACGCCACCTGGGCGCCACCACCGACGTGTTCACCGGTGTCGGCGGCACCGTCGTCACGGTCAGCGGCGCCAAGGGCGGCGTCGGCGCCACCACGACCGCCATCCAGCTCGCCCTCGCCGCCCAGGCCTCCGGCCGCCCCACCGCCCTGCTCGACATGGACCTCCAGACCGGCGACGTCGCCTCCTACCTGGATGTCCAGTTCCGCCGCTCGGTCGCCGACCTCGCCACCATCACCGACATCTCCCCGCGCGTCCTCGCCGACGCCGTCTTCCCGCACGACACCGGCCTCGCGCTGCTGCTCGCCCCCGGGGAGGGCGAACGCGGCGAGGAGGTCACCGAGCGCGCCGCCCGCCAGATCGTCTCCGCCCTGCGCTCCCGCTACGAGGTCGTCGTCGTCGACTGCGGGGCACAGCTCAGCGGGGCCGGCGCGGCGATCGTGGAGATGGCCGACACGGCCCTGCTGGTCACCACCCCGGACGTGGTCGCCGTACGCGGCGCCAAGCGCGCGGTGCGCATGTGGGACCGGCTCCAGGTCCGCAAGGCCGAGGAGACCACCGTCGTCGTCAACCGCCACAGCCGCGGTACGGAGATCCAGCCCGGGCTCATCCAGAAGATCACCGGCACGGGGGTCGCGGCGACCGTGATCCCCGCCAACTTCAAGGAGCTCCAGGGCGCGGTGGACGCGGGCCGGGTCCACGAACTCGACGCCAAGGGCACGGTCAAGCAGGCCCTGTGGGGGCTCGCCGGTGAACTGGGCCTGGTCAAGGGCACCGAGGCGAACTCCCATCGCAACGGGGGGCGGGAGCGGGGGGCGTTGGCCTTCCGGCGGCGCAGGGAGCTGGGGAGATGAGCACCCGGGTGCTCCGCCGCGATGAGGGCCAGGTCACCATCGAGTTCCTCGGGATGACCCCGCTGATCCTCATCACGCTGGTGCTGCTGTGGCAGTTCGTGCTGCTGGGGTACACCTTCACGCTCGCGGGGAATGCTGCGGACGAGGCGGTACGGGCCGCGACGGCGGCGGCGCCGGGGGAGCGGGAGGCCGCGTGCGAACAGGCGGGACTGGACAAGCTGCCCGGCGCCTGGAGCGGCCAGGTCAGCTGCAGCACCGGCGGCGGCTATGTCACGGCCGACGTCCACCTCGACGTCCCCGTCCTGTTCCCGGGCTCGATCGCCTTCCCCTTCCAGGTCGACGGACACGCGGGCGCGGTGGAGGAGGACAGGGACTGAGATGTCGTACTCCCCGAAAGACCACGACCGTCGGCGTGACGGTGGCCAGGTGGCCCTCGAATACCTGGGCTTCATCCCGATCCTGATCCTCGTCGCCATGGCCGGCGTCCAGATCGGGCTCATCGCGTACACCGCCCAGCAGGCCGGTACGGCGGCCAGGGCCGGGGCGCGGGCGGCCTCGCTGGACCTGAGCGCGCAGGACGGCTGTGTGAACGCGATCAGCGACTGGCTGTCCGTCGACTGCGCCGAGGGCGGGGGCGGCGACTCGGTCACCGTCACCGCCACCGTCCAGATCCCGTCGATCGTCCCCGGCTGGAGCTTCGACCCCGCCGTCAAGACCGCCACCATGCCGCTCGACCACTGAACGAGGTACCCCATGAGCCTGCGGTCCCGCATCAACACCCCCGAGGAGAACGGCAGCCGGGGCGAGGACGGCCACCTGGTCTCCTCCTACCGGGCCAAGCTCCTCGAGGAGATCGACCTCGCGGAGATGAGCTCGCTGGCGGCCGCCGAGCGCCGGGCCCGCCTTGAGCGGGTGCTCGGACACATCATCAGCCGTGAGGGTCCGGTCCTGTCGACCGTGGAACGCTCCCAGCTGATCCGGCGGGTGGTCGACGAGGCGCTCGGCCTCGGCATCCTGGAGCCGCTGCTCGAAGACGCCTCCATCACCGAGATCATGGTCAACGGACCGGACTCGATCTTCGTCGAACGCGGCGGCCGCGTCGAGCAGTTGCCGCTGCGCTTCCCGTCCCACGACCAGCTGATGCAGACCATCGAGCGCATAGTCTCCACGGTCAACCGGCGCGTGGACGAGACGAACCCGATGGTCGACGCACGCCTCCCCTCCGGCGAGCGCGTCAACGTCATCATCCCGCCGCTCTCCCTGACCGGCGCGATCCTCACGATCCGCCGCTTCCCCCGCTCCTACACGTTGCAGGAACTGGTCGGTTTCGGCTCGCTCGACGAGAACATGCTGTACCTGCTGGCGGGCCTGGTGCAGGCGCGCTTCAACATCATCGTGTCGGGCGCGACGGGCACCGGGAAGACGACCCTGCTCAACGCCCTGTCCGGGCTCATCCCGGAGGGCGACCGGATCATCACCATCGAGGACTCCGCCGAACTCCAGCTCCAGCAACGGCACGTGGTCCGGCTGGAGGCGCGGCCGCCGAACGTGGAAGGCCAGGGCCGGGTCACCATCCGCGACCTGGTCCGCAACTCCCTGCGCATGCGCCCCGACCGGATCGTGGTCGGCGAGGTCCGCGGCGGCGAGTCCCTCGACATGCTCCAGGCGATGTCGACGGGCCACGACGGCTCCCTCGCCACCGTCCACGCCAACAGCGCGGAGGACGCGCTGATGCGGCTGAAGACCCTGGCCTCGATGTCGGAGGTGGAGATCCCCTTCGAGGCGCTGCACGACCAGATCAACAGCGCGGTCGACGTGATCATCCAGCTCACCCGGTTCGCCGACGGCGCCCGCCGCATCACCGAGATCGCCCTCCTCGAGAGCCACGGCAGCGAGGCGTACCGCCTGGCGACCGTGGCCCGCTTCGACGCCCAGCCCATGGCGGCGGACGGGCGGATCTACGGCCGGTTCGAGTACTTCCCGCTGCCACGCCGTACCGTCGACCGCCTCTACATGGCGAGCCAGCCCACCCCCCAGGCCTTCGGGGTGGCCCAGTCCGCGGCCCAGTTGGCCATCCGAGAAGCCAGGTAGGACAGGTAGGACCCACCCTCATGGACCTCCAGACCCTAGTCACGCTCACCATCGGCGCCACGCTCCTGACGTGCGCGGTCGCCGTCGTGGGCGTCCACTTCTACGCCAGGGGACGGGCCCAGCGGGCGGCACTGGTCGACCGGCTGTCGGCCGCGGGCCAGGTGCCGTACACCGGCCGTCGCCGGCACTTCCGGGACCTGGACCGCCGGCTGCGCCGCACCCGGCTCGGCCGGGAGCTGGAACTGCGGCTGGCGGCGACGGGTCTCGACGTGACGCCGGGCGAGTTCTTCGCCGCGATGATCGGGCTCGTCGGTGGCCTGTGGCTGATCGGCCAGGCGACCCTGGCACCCTTCTTCGGCCCGCTGGCCGGACTCGCGGGCGTCTGGGCGGCGGTGCAGTTCCTCAACTGGCAGCGGCAGAAGCGCATCGAGAAGTTCATCAACCAACTCCCGGAACTGGCCCGCATCCTGGCCAACGCCACCCACGCCGGCCTCGCCCTGCGCACCGCGATCGGCATGGCGGCGGAGGAGCTGGAGGCCCCGGCCGGGGAGGAACTGGCCAACGTGGCCAACCAGTTGGCGGTGGGTGTGGCGATGGAGGACGCGCTCGACGAGATGGCGAAGCGGCTGCCGTCGCGGGAGTTGGTGGTCCTGGTGACGACCCTCGTGCTGTCCAGCCGGGCGGGCGGTCAAGTGGTCAGCGCGCTGCGCAACCTGACCGAGACGCTGGAGGAGCGCAAGGAGACGCGGCGCGAGGTCCGCACCCAGCTCTCCCAGGTCAACATGACGTCGTACGCGGTCCCGGTCCTGGGCATCGGGTCGCTGTTCCTCATGAACGGCGTGAAGGACGGCGCCCTGGAGCGGATGACGGGCTCACCGCTGGGCCAGGGGGCGGTGATCATCGCGTTCGCCCTCTACGCGGTGGGATTCATACTGATCCGCCGTCTGTCACGGATCGACGTCTGAGGAGGGGCGGCTGTGATCGCTTTCGGGCTGGCCCTGCTGATGGCCGTGAGTGTGTGGGGCGTCTTCGCCGGCATCCGCATGTACCGGGCGGAGGTGAAACTGCCGAGCGACCTGGTGCTGGCACTGGAGGTCGGCTCGACCCGCACCGGCGCGGTGGACTCGCTGATCGACCGTATGGGCATGCGGTACGCGCCCGCGGTCCTTCGCCTGATGGGCCCCAAACAGGTGGCGAAGTACCGCCGCAAGATCGACCTGGCGGGCAACCCGGGCGGCCTGACGATCAACCGCTACGCGGCCCGCAGGGCGGTGTACGGCTTCCTGGGCGCCCTCGGTTTCCTGGTCTTCCTCCTCCGCGGCCAGATCCTGGTCGCCCTGCTGCTGCTGGCCTTCGGGGCGTTCTGGACGGAGGTCGGCATCTGGTCGGCGATCCGGGTCCGGAAGGACGTCATCGAGCGCACGCTCCCCGACTTCCTGGACGTGCTGGCGGTGGTGGTGAGCGCGGGCCTGGGCTTCCGCCAGGCACTGGACCGGGTGGCCTCCAAGTACGAGGGCCCCTGGGCCGACGAACTGCGCATCACGCTCCGCCAGATGGACCTGGGCATGAGCCGCCGCCAGGCCTTCGCGGAGCTGCGGCGCCGCAACGACTCCGAACAGGTCGCGATGTTCGTGACGGCGCTCCAGCAGGGCGAGGAACTGGGCGCGCCCATCGTGGACACCCTGGTCTCCCTGGCCAAGGACATGCGCCGCACGGACGCCCAGAACGCCCGCCGCAAGGCCGCCCGCGCGGTCCCCAAGGCCACCATGATGATCACCACCTTCATGGTCCCGGCCACGATGCTTCTGCTGGCCGCGGGGTTGCTCCTCGGCTCGGGCACCGACTTCGGCTCGATCACGGGGAAGTAGGGGGTGGGGGTGTCCATGACTGAGAGTGGTACGGGTGATATCGGCGGGAACACAGTTGACGCGCACCCCCACGTCCCCGCCCTGGACCTCCAGGTCAACGCCCTCCAGGCCATGTGCCGCCAGGTCTTCGGCTTCCGCCTGGCGATGATCGCCCTGGCCGCCCCCGCCGCCCTCCTCAACGCCCACCCCGGCCTCGGCACCCGCCTCGTCGGCGCCGCGGTGGTCGTCACCTTCATGGTCTCCTACGCCCTGTTCAGGGACTGGGAGCGCTTCGGCCCCCTCCTCCTGCGCCACCCCTCCCTGCTCGCCGCGGACACCCTCTTCGCCAGCCTCCTGCTGATCTCCGCGGGCCCCGACACCACACTCGCCTACGTCAGTGTCTGCACCCCCCTCCTCGCCGGCATCGCCTACAGCTGGCGAGGCGCCGCGGTCTTCGCGTCCCTCCAGTCCCTGATCCTCCTGCTGGCCCAGACAGCCCTCCCGCACCCGAACACCACCCCCGCCGACATCCTGCTCCTCCCCGGCTTCTGCGTGATCACGGGCGCGGTCGGCTCCACCCTGCGCAACCTCCTGCTCCGCTTCGGCACCGCGACCCACGCCCTCACCGCGATGAAGGCCCGCCTGGCGGTGACGGAGGCGATCAGCGAGGAACGAGCGCGCCTGGCAAGGGAGATGCACGACTCGGTGGCGAAGACCCTCCACGGCGTGGCCCTGGCGGCCGAGGGTCTGGCCACCTCCGCGGCAGCCCCCGCCCCGGACCCGGCCGTGCTCAGACAGCAGGCCGAACTCGTGGCCCGGGCGGCCCGCCGAGCGGCGACGGAGTCCCGCGAACTCCTCACCGACCTGCGCCGTGACCCGGCCCCCTCGACGGACGTACTCGAAGAACTGTCCACCCGCACAAGGAACTTCGGCGCCCGCACCACACTCCCCACGACGTACCGGGCCCCCAGCGGCCCCCATCCCGCCCTCGCCGTCCCGCACCCCGTGGCCCGCCAGCTCCTCACCATCACCGAGGAGGCGATGGAGAACGCCCACCGTCACGCCGAAGCCACCCGCATCGACGTCACGGCGGACATCGACCCCGACCACGAACTGCTCAGCATCAGCGTCCAGGACGACGGCCGCGGGCTCCCCCCGGACACCACCCTCGACGCACTCCGCCGCTCCGGTCACTTCGGCCTGGTCGGCATGGTGGAACGCGCCGAGTCGGTGGGCGCCCGTATCCACATCGGCGAGGGCGCGGACGCCAAGGGCACGAAAGTGCTCCTGCAACTGCCCCTGCCCTCCCCGAAGTCGAACCGATGACCCCCCACCCCACGAGAGGAGGCCATGACATGCCGGACGACCCCCAGCACCCCACCCCGCCGATCGCGCTGTTCCCGACGGCCCCGGCCACCCCCGTCCGCATCGTCGTCGCCGACGACAACCCGGTGGTCCGAGCGGGCCTCACCGCCCTCCTCTCGGGCCGCCCGGACATCACGGTCGTGGCGGAGGCGGCGGACGGCCGCGACGCGTACGAGGCCGCGCGCCGGCACCGCCCGGACGTGGTCCTGCTGGACGTCCGGATGCCGGGCGTGGACGGCATCGCGGCGCTGCCGTACCTCGTGCCGATCGCCCCGGTGCTGATGCTGACGTACAGCGGGGAACCGGAGACCGTCCAGGAGGCGCTGCGCAGGGGAGCCGACGGCTATCTCGTCCACGGCGAGTTCACGGCGGACCAGCTCGCCGCGGCCGTACGGGACACCGCGCGGGGCCGCACCCACCTCACGCCCACGGCGGCGGGCGCCCTGCTGACCCACCTACGCGATGCGAATGCACACACTGATCCCCATGTCCCCCTACCCGCAAAGCCAATTCCCCTCAAAGGGCTTTCGCAACTGCAATCATCTGTGGCACAGTCGTCATCGGACAGGTCGCGTTTCCAACTCAGCGCGAGGGAGGCGGAGATCATGGACCTCATCGCATCCGGCATGACCAACCAGCAGATCGCCGCCGCCTGCTTCATCAGCGAGAAGACGGTCAAGAACCACATCAACCGCATCTTCGCCAAGCTCCACAGCACGAGCCGCTCGGAGGCCGCCGCGAAGTGGCTGGGCACGGCACCGAGTTCGGGCCGAGGGGTGGGGTGAGCCGTGCCGATGCGAGGTTGGGCCCGGATTTGGGCCCAGGGGCCCTGCGCCGAACGGGATCCGCGGGTCTACGTTCCGGTTGTCGATGGCGGCGACACCGAAGGGTCACACGATGAGCAACCGGTTCCACGACGACAAGGGTCAGACCGCGGTCGAGTATCTGGGCATCATCGCGGTGGTGGTGGCGATCGTGCTGGCGATCACGGGGACGGACATCGGCCAGGCGATCTACGACGCGATCGTGGACAAGATCGACGAGGTCATCGGCGCCTGACGCGGACCCCTCGGCACGACGACGCAGGGCAGGCTTTCCCCATCTACATCACGGTGGTGGCGGGCCTGCTCTTTCTCGCGTTCGCCTTCCTGGCGGTCGGCCAGGCCGGGGCCAACCGGAACGGCGCCCAGACGGCGGCCGACGCGGCGGCACTGGCGGCAGCTCTGGACACCCGGGACCAACTCAGGGACGAGTGGGTGAAGAACGTACTCGATCCCACGAAGTGGCGGGCCATCTTCAACGGCCTCGGGGTGCCGTTCGACGGCTGCGCACGGGCGGACCAACTGGCCGCGCAGAACGACGCCACGGTTGACTGCGCTGCACTGACAGGGACGCTTCCGGGCTACAAGGTCGAGGCAACGACCAACAAGACCGTCGGCGATTCCATCGTCCCGGGCACCGAGGACAAGAGGTCGGTACAGCAGGCCACTGCCGTCATCGAAGCGGTCTGCGACTTCGAACCACCGGGAGTGGACGCCGACGCGGACGTGCTGCCGGTACTCACGTGCGACGAACGTAAGTGGACTCTGGACCCGAGGCACCTCAAGGATCTACCGAAGCCCGAGGATCTCTTCGACGTTCACCTGGCCGACTGACAAACGAACAACAAGTGGTGAAGGACGCAGTGATGAGCATTCGGTTCACGGCGAAGGCCCGCAGGGGGATGGTCGCGCTGGCGATCGCGGCCGGTCTGGCCGTCGGCGTGGCCGGCTGCGGCGGCGGAGGCGACGACAAGAAGCCGGAAGCGTCCGCCTCCGCTTCCAAGAGCGGTGGTTCGGGCGCGAGCACGCAGGAGGGCACGGACGAGCCCATCGCCGAACTCAAGGGTGAGGACGGACTGGTCCTCCTGATCGCCTCCGCGCAACGGGACTCCGGGGGCTTCCTCACGGTGAGCGGCGAGATGAAGAACGACGGCGACAAGGCGGCTCGCGTCTCGGTGCGGACAGCGGGTGACGAGACCGAGATCATCAGGCACGGCTCGTCGCTGGGCGGAGCGACCCTGGTGGACTCCAAGTCCAAGAAGCGCTACTACGTCCTGCGCGACACGGACGGCCGACCTCTGACGACGACGGGCATGCCGAGGATCGAGGCGGGCGGGTCCATCCCGGTGTTCATGCAGTTCCCGGCCCCCCCGACCAACACCTCCGACGTCACCTTCCAACTCCCCACCTTCGCCTCCGCCACCATCCAGATCTCCGGATGACGCCCACCATGACCGCCACCCGAACCCCACCCCGCCTGGCCCTGGCCATCACGGTCGCCTCGCTCATGGCCGCGCTGACCCTCACTCCGGCCCAGGCCGACGACGGCGGCCCCAGCGTCCCCCCGGGCACCGAACCCTCCGCCACCGCCCCCGTCGAGGTGGACCCCAACGACCCGGACCTGAAGCTCCCGGAGGGGGCCACCCTCGCCGAACCGAAGGTCCTGGACATCAAGCAGGTCGTGGAGGACCAGAGCGGGGACGAACGGCGTGAAGACACCAACGCAGACGTGAAGTTCGCCCTCCAGGCGGAGGTCCTGTTCGGCAAGGACAGCGCGAAGCTGAACGGCGAGGCGAAGGCCCGTATCTCCGCGATCGCGGCGGAGATCAAGAACCAGAACGCCACCCGGATCCGCGTCTTCGGCTTCACCGACAACCTCGGCAGCTACGCCCATGGCCGCACCCTCTCCCGCCAGCGCGCCAACGCCGTACAGGACGTCCTGGACCAGGAGTTGAAGGACTCGGGCATCACCTACGAGGTCCGCGGCTACTCCGAGGACTACCCCATCGCCTCCAACGCGACGGAAGCGGGCCGCAAGAAGAACCGCCGGGTGGAGGTGTCGTTCCCGCGGGGGGAGAACTGACCCGGGGCGTTCGAGGGTTGACCAGCGGGTCTTTCTCGATCCGCCCAGTCAACTCCCAAGGGAGTCCGCGCGTCGCGATGATATTTTGCTGACGCATCGCAGATGAATTCGGTTCATCTATCGACGACTTCCGCCCTTTGAGGAGCGGAAGCCGACACGGGGGCAGGACATGTCTGGCGGAACGGACATTGAGGATCCGGCGGCTTTGAACCGTGCGGGCACCGGCGCGCAGGACATGGCGGGGCGGACGCGGACGAAGGGCGCCCACCCGGTGGACGAGACCCGCTCGGCGTCCAAGGACTTCGGCGGTGGCCACTGGGACGGCGGTCTCGGCGGAGCGCTCAGCGGCCTGGCGGAGACCTGGTCGAGTCAGGTCTCCGCACTCGCGTCCAAGTGCGACGGCCTCTCCCGCCAGTGCGGCGGCTCGGGTCTGCTCTACCAGAGCACCGAGACGACGAACACTCAGACGATGCGGTCCCTGTCCGGGGAGTCGTCGCCGTTCGGCTGAGCCGGACCCGCCACCACCCATCGCGATCACCACACCACGGGGACCCAGGCAGCCATGCCCACGTACGAGCAGCTGTACCACCTCAACCTCAGCAAACTCAAAGCGGCCGCCGACCGCTGGCAGGAAACAGCAATGGCGCGTGGGCGTCCGGCATCGTGGGCACCGGCGTCGGAATCGCCGTGCAGGCAGCCCGGGTGGTCATTCTGCCGACGCAGTGCAAGTCTCTCGATGCGCTGCCCGAAGGCGCGCTGCCTGCTCTGGATCGACGGTTCGGCGCCACCCCGGCAAGGGAGCCGATCGGCGAGGCGACCCCGCCGGCGTCCGTCGAGGCGGACGGCAGGCAACTCCTCTTCGGCACGACACGTGCCCGCTCCCCGCACCCTCACCCCAAAACAACCCGCACCCGCACCCCCACCCGAACCCCCCACCCCTCCATCACCCCCGCCCCCGCCTCCAGCACATGCCGGGACCGCACCCGCGGCAGCCCCAGTCGTCCCGGCTTCATCGTGCGTACGGCGATGACGCGGAGCCCGCGGTCGAGGTAGGCGACGTCGATGGGGAAGCGCATGCGGAAGGTGTGCACACTGCCCGCGGGGGAGAGGAGCAGGGCCCCGTCGACGGAGTCCCGGCCCAGCAGTCCCTTCGTCCGGGCGCGGTAGGAGGAGGCGATCTCCAGCGGTACGGCGAGCTCCCCCCGCTCGCCGTGCACGACCAGCTCTCCCCGACCGTCCTGCCAACGCCCCATCCCCGAGCCACCTTTCCGTCATGGCGTTCCCACGCCGTCCCCGACGCCGCCGGTACCGTGGGTGTCGATCCTCTCTCCACTGCCCAGGTCAGGTGTCCGATGCGGAAAATCGTCCTGATGATGTCCATGTCCCTCGACGGCTATATCGAGGGCCCCGACCGCGACATCAGCTGGCACAGGGTCGACGAGGAACTGCACACGCACATGAACGCCACGGTCGGGTCCATGGGCGGGCTGCTCCACGGCCGGGTCGTCTACGAGCTCATGGCCGACTACTGGCCCACCGCCGACGCCGACCCCGACGCCCCCGCCTCCGTCAGGGAGTTCGCCCCGATCTGGCGGAACCTCCCCAAGGTTGTCTACTCCCGGACCCTCACGCACGTCGACTGGAACTCCACCCTCGTCCGTGAGGTCGTACCCGAAGAGGTCCGCGCGCTGAAGGAGCGGCCGGGCGGTGATCTCGCGCTGGGCGGGGCCGGCTTGGGGGAGACCTTCCTGCGGTACGGCCTCGTCGACGAGCTGCGGATCTACGTACACCCCGTTCTCATCGGCCGGGGCAAACCCCTCTTCCCGTACACCGACACGCTGACCTCGCTCCGGCTCGTCGAGTCGCACACCTTCGGCAACGGCGTCGTACTGCTGCGATACGAACCGGAGCCGGAGAACCGTACGACCCCGTAAAAGGGTTGTTCCGTGTCTCCCCCGTGGGTAGGAAGGGCGGCATGACCGGACTCGGCGCTGTGTTCCGTCCCCAACTCCCTCCCGAGCGGTTGCGGGCCCTCGCCCGGCTCGCCGACGAGACGGGGCTCGCAGAGCTCTGGCTGTGGGAGGACTGCTTCCTGGAGGGCGGGATCTCCGCCGCCGCTGCCGCCCTCGCGTGGACCGAGCGGGTGCGGATCGGCGTCGGCCTGCTCCCCGTCCCCCTGCGGAACGTCGCCGTCACCGCGATGGAGGCGGCCACCCTGCACCGGATGTTCCCGGGACGTGCGGTCCTCGGCGTCGGCCACGGTGTGCAGGACTGGATGGGGCAGGTGGGGGCGCGGGCGGAGTCGCCGCTCACCCTGTTGCGCGAGTATCTCGTCGCGCTGCGGGCCCTGTTGGCAGGGGAGCGCGTCACCACGCGGGGGCGGTACGTCTCACTCGACGGCGTCGCCCTCGACTGGCCGCCCGACGGCCCGGTCGAGGTGCTCACCGGGGCCACCGGCCCGCGCACCCTCCGCCTCGCCGGCGAGGCCGCCGACGGCACGATGCTCACCGCCGCAACCCCGCCCGAGGGGGTCCGCCGGGCCCGGCGGCTCATCGACGAGGGACGGCAGAAGGCGGGCCGTACGGATCCGCACCGGGTCGTCGTCTACCTCCTCACCGCCACCGGACCCGACGCGAGCGCCCGGCTGCGCGCCGAACTCACCGCCGAGGGCCTCGCCGACGTCCCCGGCCTCGGTGTCGCCGGGGACGCGGACGCCGTCGCCAAGGCCGTCCAGCGGCTCGCCGACGCCGGCGCCGACACGGTCGTCCTCCAGCCGACGGCCGACGAACCCGACCCGGAGGGCTTCGTACGCTTCACCGCGCGGGAAGTCCGGCCGCTGGTGCCGTGACGGGCGACCGGTGTGAAGGCGGACGGCCCCGAAATTGAGGGGCGCTCACCCCCGTCCCCCTGTCACGATCAACTCCATGACCTCCCGACACACCCGCACATTCGAGGACCTGGTCGCCGAGGGCGCCGCCGTGCCCACCGCGGGCTGGGACTTCTCCTGGTTCGAGGGGCGGGCCACCGAGGCACGGCCCTCGTGGGGTTACGCGCGCTCACTGGCCGGACGGCTGGCCGGAGCCGCCGCCTCGCTCGACATCCAGACCGGCGGCGGCGAGGTCGTGGACTTCGCCCTCGGGCAGGGGGTCAAGACGCCCGTGCTCGCCGCGGCCACCGAGGGCTGGCCGCCGAACGTCGCCAAGGCCACCGCCCTGCTGCGCCCGCGCGGCATCGTGGTCGTCGCCGCGGCGGAGGACGCGCCGCTGCCCTTCGCCGACGACACTTTCGACCTGGTCAGCAGCCGGCACCCGGTCAACCCCCAGTGGCGGGAGATCACGCGTGTGCTGCAGCCCGGCGGCACGTACTTCGGCCAGCACGTCGGCCCGCGCAGCGTCTTCGAACTCGTCGAGCACTTCCTCGGCCCGCAGCCCGCGGCACAGAGCGCGGACCGTCATCCCGACCGGGAACGCGCGGCCGCGGAGGCCGCCGGACTGGAGATCGTCGACCTGCGCGCCGAGCGGCTGCGGATCGAGTTCCACGACATCGCCGCCGTCGTGCACTTCCTGCGCAAGGTGGTGTGGATGGTCCCCGGTTTCACCGTGGAGGAGTACGAACCCCGACTGCGGTCCCTGCACGAGCGGATCGAGGCCGAGGGCCCCTTCGTCGCCCACAGCAGCCGCCATCTCCTCGAGGCCCGCAAGCCGCTCGCCTGACGTCCCCGCCCGCGGAGGGCCGCGGGCGGGCTGCAGATAATCGCAAACCGGACAATGGGCGCACCGTCGGTCGATCCACCCCGCATATCCATGGTCTTCACGGGGTTTCCACATCGTTATCCCAGGCAGCTCGCATCCCGGCCTCGGCTGACGTAAATTCAAAGCGAGGCAATTCGCGTCAGCAAAGCTGCGCGGTGGCACCGCGCAGAGGAGGGGGCTGCGCGGTGCCGCGCCCACTTCCCGGCGTCAAAGAAACGTTCCGACCCGGATTCACCCACGCGGGCGACGCTCCACGCCCCCATGATTCCGCCGCGATTCGGCCATGAAACCCCCATGAACAGGGCTTCGGCCGACCACCACGCCGTCGCCGCCCGACTCCGGAGAGTAGTTGTGGCACGCCGATGCACGCACCAGCCCTCACGAAGGGTTATGGTGGGAACCCCCCCTCGGGCCGGTCCGTCTCCCCCCCACGGACCGGCCCGTTTTTTGTGCCCACACCCACGCGCACGCCACGCGCATGTCATGCGCACGAGCCGCGCATGACAGCGGCGGCCGGGGTACCCGTCAGGGCGCGGGGCCCGTATCGGCAGGCGCTCCGCCGCACGGGCGCGACCGGCCCCCGACGAGCCGCGGGCGCCCATGCACCAGAAGGCCCCGCGCAGTTGGTGCCCGGAACCACCGGTACGCTCTAGCCGCGGGGACCGCCATCTCAAAGGGGCTGACTTTCACGTGAACCTGCGCGACAAGCTGCGCGGCCTGCTGGTCAAGGTCTACGCACGCCGGGTGGAAGGCCACCTGGACCACGCCCAGGTGCCCAAGCACATCGGTGTCATCGTGGACGGCAGCCGGCGCTGGGCGAAGGCCGCCGGTTCCACCCCTGTCGACGGTCACCGCGCCGGTGCGGAGAAGATCGAGGAGTTCCTCGGCTGGTGCACCGAGACGGACGTCGAGGTCGTCACCCTCTGGCTGCTGTCGACGGACAACTTCAACCGCCCGCCGGAGGAGCTCGGCCCCCTCCTCGGCATCATCGAGGACGTCGTCCGCACCCTCGCCGCCGACGGCCGCTGGCGCGTCCACCACGTCGGCACCCCCGACCTGCTGCCCTCCCCGATGCAGACGGCGCTGAAGGAGGCGGAGGAGGCCACCGCCCACGTCGACGGAATACTCGTCAACGTCGCCATCGGCTACGGCGGCCGCCAGGAGATCGCCGACGCCGTTCGGTCGATGCTGCTGGACGCGCACGACAAGGGCACCTCGATGGAGGAGCTCGCCGAGGCCGTCGACATCGACATGATCGGCCGCCATCTGTACACCGGCGACCAGCCCGACCCCGACCTCGTGATCCGTACCAGCGGCGAGCAGCGGCTGTCCGGATTCATGCTGTGGCAGACGGCCCACTCGGAGTACTACTTCTGCGAGGTCTTCTGGCCGGCCTTCCGCAAGGTCGACTTCCTGCGCGCCCTGCGCGACTACGCGGCCCGCCACCGCCGCTACGGCGGCTGACACAGACGGCCCACAGAGAGCGCTCCACCGCTCCACAGAGAGCGCTCGTATACCCCGTTTGGGGCGGAAGTAACAAGGAGTTCACCAGCGCGCCGTCACATGTGCTGGCATGGCACCGCATGTTCGAGGGCATAAGCCAGTCAGGTCGATGCCCGAACCACGGGTGTCGGTTCTCAGCGGGCGGCACGGGGCCGTCCGCCCGGGAGGCCCTTTGCACCAGCTCGACCGTGCGGTAACAGCACGGAAGAAGCAGTGGAGGGCCGGTTCCCGGCCCGTGCAAACGGGCCGTCGACCGGTCCAGCTCCACTCCGTCGCTCCCCGACCTCATCCGAGGGGGTACGTCCTTCCGTGGTGACCAGCACAAAGCGCCGTATGCCTGACCGGCGCACCTATGTTCTCGACACCAGCGTCCTGCTGGCCGACCCGAACGCCCTGAGCCGCTTCGACGAGCACGAGGTAGTGCTCCCCATCGTCGTGGTCACGGAGCTGGAGGCCAAGAGGCACCATCCCGAACTCGGCTATTTCGCCCGGCAGGCCCTCCGGCTGCTCGACGAGTTCCGCGTGAGGTTCGGCCGCCTCGACGCCCCCATCCCGATCGGGGAGCTGGGCGGGACCGTCCGTGTCGAGCTCAACCACTCGGACCCCAGCGTGCTGCCCAGCGGCTACCGCCTGGGGGACAACGACTCCCGCATCCTCGCGGTCGCCCGCAATCTGCAGGCCGAGGGGTTCGACGTCACCGTCGTCTCGAAGGACCTCCCGCTCAGGATCAAGGCGTCCTCGGTCGGACTCCTCGCCGAGGAGTACCGGGCCGAGCTCGCCATCACGGGCTCCTCCGGCTGGACCGGAATGTCCGAACTGACCCTGCCGGGCGAACAGGTGGACATCCTCTTCGAGGAAGGCCACGTCCACGTCCCGGAGGCCTCCGAACTGCCCGTGCACACGGGGCTGACCATCCATTCCGAGCGCGGCAAGGCGCTCGGCAGGGTCTCGCCCGAGGGCAACGTCCGCCTGGTGCGCGGTGACCGGGAGGCGTTCGGCATCAAGGGCCGCAGCGCGGAGCAGCGCATCGCGCTGGACATCCTGCTCGACCCGGACATCGGGATCGTGTCGATGGGCGGCCGAGCCGGCACCGGCAAGTCGGCGCTCGCGCTCTGCGCGGGCCTGGAGGCGGTCCTGGAGCGCCGCCAGCACCAGAAGGTGATGGTCTTCCGGCCGCTGTACGCGGTCGGCGGGCAGGAGCTCGGCTATCTGCCGGGCTCCGAGTCCGAGAAGATGAGCCCCTGGGCGCAGGCGGTCTTCGACACCCTGTCCGCGGTCGCCAGCCGTGAAGTCATCGAGGAGGTCACCGCGCGCGGGATGCTCGAGGTCCTGCCGCTCACTCACATCCGCGGCCGCTCGCTCCACGACGCGTTCGTGATCGTGGACGAGGCGCAGTCCCTGGAACGGAATGTGCTTCTCACCGTTCTGTCCCGAATCGGCGCGAATTCACGGGTCGTTCTGACCCATGACGTGGCCCAGCGGGACAATCTGCGGGTGGGGCGCTACGACGGTGTGGTCGCCGTGGTGGAGAAGCTGAAGGGGCACCCCCTCTTCGCCCACGTCACGCTGACGAGGTCCGAGAGGTCCCAGATCGCGGCCCTTGTGACCGAAATGCTCGAAGACGGCCAGATCTGATACAACCCCGGGAAACCCGGGACCGGTTGGCGCCGTCCGGAAAGGCCAAGAGCCTAGCCGGGCGGCGCCTTCGCGTGTCGAGCTTTCTCGAAATCCCTGGGGTCAAACGGGATGTGAGCTTTCACACGCAACTCAGAATTGCCACCCGGCGTCCGGTTACGGCAGAGTCTCGGTTCTGTCAGGCCCCGCATGCGGCACACCTGTACCCCCAGCGGTACGGCACCACACCAACTCCATAACGTCAGCCGTATGCCGCCCGCGCACCACGCGGCGCTCCTCGCAAGGGAGTTGCCCACCGGGCCCGTGCCTCCCGTGACCCCGTTAGTTGGGAGGCCAGTGTCTAGGGGCACGATTGCGTCCGCCAGGGTCACCGAAGCGGGCGATGCTGGAAGGAAACCGTGTGAGCCCGATTTCGGTCCGGGGATTCGCAGTGGCCTCAGCCACCGCGGTCACCGCTGTCGGAAGCGTTGTCGGAGTTGCCTCCGGCAGTGTCGCGCAGCCGAACGACGCCGAGGCGACGGCAGCCGACACGACGCTCCTGGCGGACATCCCCGCGGGTGAGCTGGCTCAGGTGCAGACCGCGTCCCTCACGCAGCAGGCCGACACTCAGGCCATCGCCGCGGACGCGAGCGCCAAGAAGATCGCGGAGGAGTCGGCCCGCAAGGCCGCCGCCAAGTCCGCGATCGAGAAGAAGGAGGCCGCCGAGCAGGCGGCCAAGGAAGCCAAGGAGCGCGCCGAGGCCAAGGAGAAGGCCAGCCGGAGCTCCTCCAGCTTCCCGGTGCAGAGCTCGTACACCGTCGCGCAGATCCAGGCGATGGCTTCCTCGATGGTGCCGAGCGGGCAGTTCCAGTGCTTCAGCAACATCGTGGACCACGAGTCCAGCTGGAACTACCGGGCCGTCAACGCCTCCTCCGGTGCCTACGGTCTCTTCCAGGCCCTGCCGGGCTCCAAGATGTCGTCGGTCGGTGCCGACTGGCAGACCAACCCGGCCACCCAGATCAAGTGGGGCCTCAACTACATGGACAGCCGGTACGGCAGCCCCTGCGAGGCCTGGTCGTTCTGGCAGGCCAACCACTGGTACTAGTCCGGGGATGAGCCGGAATCCCGCGCGTGGGTTCGCCGTGGTCTCGGCCACGGCGGTCACCACGGTCGGTGCCGTCATGGGTGTCGCCCAGGCGAACACCGCACCGTCCGCCGATGACGCCCAGGCCCCGGTCGGTGACGCGACGCTCCTCGCGGACGTACCCGTGGGCGAACAGGCCCAGGTGCAGACGACCGCGCTGACCCGGCAGGCCGACACGCAGGCCGTCGCCGCGGACGCCGTCGCCAGGAAGTCGGCGGAGGAAGCGGCCCGCAAGCAGGCAGCCGAGGCCGCGCTGGCCAAGCGGAAGGCCGCCGCGGCGAAGGCGAAGCAGGAGCAGCAGGCCAAGGCCGCCTCCGGCGACTTCCCGGTGCAGAGCTCCTACACGGCCGCGCAGGTCCAGGCGATCGCGCGCCAGATCGTGCCCGGCGGGCAGTTCCAGTGCTTCAGCAACATCGTGAACCACGAGTCCACCTGGAACTACCTGGCCGTCAATCCCTCCTCCGGCGCCTACGGCCTCGTCCAGGCGCTGCCGGGTTCCAAGATGTCGTCGGTCGGCGCCGACTGGCGGACCAATCCGGCGACCCAGATCACATGGGGTCTGAACTACATGAATGTCCGGTACGGCAGTCCCTGTGACGCCTGGGCGTACTGGCAGGCCCACGGCAACTACTGAGCACGGACCGCCCCGGCCGCTCAACCCCGCGCAGCCCCTCCCCGTCCTAGGGGGAGGGGCTTTCGCCATGTACGGTCGGACCGGACGACTCCGGGGGGAGTGGTGAGGAGAGACCGGGGGAAGAGGACGGATCATGTCGCGAGTGCCAGGGTGGATCGGTCGGCTCGGTGCCCGGCTGACCGATGTGGGAGATCGGTTGGACGAGCGCCGCGCGGAGGTGGCCCGCGAGGAGGCCGAGGCCGACGCGGCCGAGCAGCCTGAACGCAAGCAGAAGAAGCAGGCGAAATCCGCCTCCCGTCCCCCCGTCGTGCTGGTCCCCCGCCCCGACCCGGCGCAGGCCGTGCCGTGGGGCGTACGGGTCGCCGCCGAGGCCGGCTGGCGGCTCCTGATCCTCGCGGGCACCGTCTGGGTGCTGATGCGGGTCATCAGCTCCGTACAGCTCGTCGTCTTCGCCTTCGTCGTCGCCCTGCTCATCACCGCGCTGCTCCAGCCGACGGTGGCCCGCCTCATGCGGCACGGTGTCCCGCGCGGCCCCGCCA
The DNA here is from genome assembly GCF_040606575.1 of Streptomyces sp. NPDC005402. NCBI lineage: Bacteria > Bacillati > Actinomycetota > Actinomycetes > Kitasatosporales > Streptomycetaceae > Streptomyces > Streptomyces sp. NPDC005402. The sequence continues at coordinate 147,475 of NZ_JBEXFB010000013.1, read as the reverse complement.
CGGCTCTCACCGCGATCCTCGGCTTCGTCATCATCGGGCTGATGGGCTGGTTCGTGACCTGGCAGGTCATGGAGAACATCGACGACCTCTCCGACCAGATCCAGAGCGGCATCGACGATCTGCGCAACTGGCTGCTGAAGAGCCCCTTCCACGTCACCGACAAGCAGATCAACCAGATCGCCAAGAACCTCCGGGAAGCGGTCGGTGCCAACACCGACCAGATCACCTCGGCGGGCCTGGAGGGCGTCCAGGTCGTCGTGGAGGCCCTCACCGGCATCCTGCTGACCTTCTTCTCCACCCTCTTCCTGCTCTACGACGGCCGGCGCATCTGGGAGTGGACGCTGAAGCTGGTCCCCGCCGCCGCTCGTCCCGCCGTGGCCGGCGCGGGACCGCGCGCCTGGCGCACCCTGACCGCCTACGTCCGCGGCACGGTCCTGGTGGCCCTCATCGACGCCGTCTTCATCGGCATCGGCATCTACTTCCTCGACGTCCCCATGGCCGTCCCGCTGGCCGTCTTCATCTTCCTGTTCTCGTTCATCCCGCTGGTGGGCGCGGTCGCCTCCGGCGCGCTCGCGGTGCTCGTCGCACTGGTCACGCAGGGCGTGTTCACCGCGGTGATGACCCTCGCGGTGGTCCTCGCCGTCCAGCAGATCGAGGGTCACATCCTCCAGCCGTTCATCCTCGGCCGCGCGGTGCGCGTCCACCCGCTCGCGGTCGTCCTCACGGTCGCCACGGGCGGCATGGTGGCGGGCATCGGCGGCGCGGTGGTGGCCGTACCGCTGGTGGCGGTGACCAACACGGTGGTGAGCTACCTCAAGGCGTACGCCGAGGATCAGTCGGCGCCACCCGAGCCCGAGGACGAGACCGTGACGACCGAGGAGGGCCCGGCGGAACCGCCCCCGGACCCAGAAAAACCTGCCTCGGATTCGGTCAATTGAAGGAGTACAGCCTCTGAGCGGACGCCCGGCTGCGGGCGGCTACTCCGTCCGCAGCCCGTCCGGCCGCATCAGCCGCAGCAGCGGCGGCAGGCTCAGCAGCGTCACCACGAGGACCACCGCCGCCCCCACGCCGGTCATCGACAGCACGCTCGGCCAGTCCACGCGCACCCTGGTGCCCGTCATCCGCAGCAGGACCACGCCCAGCGTCAGCCCCACCACCATGGCCAGCAGCAGACCGAGCACGATCGGGATCGCCGTCTGCCACAGCACCGACAGGCTCAGGGTGCGCCGCCGGGTACCGAAGGCGACCAGCGCCGACAGCAGCTTCCTGCGCTCGCGCAGCTGCTCCAGCTGGGAGACCAGCAGGCTCGCCCCGATCAGGGCCAGCACGCAGACGGCGCCCACGAACAGGCCGGTGCGGATGGTCTCGTAGCGGTCGTTGCTCTCGGTGGACACCCAGGTCATGGGCTCCTCGTACGGGTTGATCCGGGCGGCCGTGTTGCGGACGTGATCGCGCGCGTCCGGGAGCGAGTCGTCCACCCGCACATAGATCTCTCCGCGCACCCCCGCCGCGGCCTGTGCCGGGAAGGCGCCCGGGGTGATCAGGATTCCGCCGCGCCGGTAGCCCGTCGGGTCGGCGATGGACTCCGCCTGCTTGACGGCCTTCGGGACCGTCCAGGCGACCGAGGTCTGCTTCTCCGCGGCCTCGGAGGTGTCGAAGTAGAGCTTCTCGCCGGGCCGGGCCGTCACGTTCGACTCGTCGTCGGTGGTCTGCCTGGCGGTGTCGTCCTCGCCCGTCGCAGGCGCGACATGCGAGAAGAAGACGTCACCGTCGCGGCAGGAGGGCAGCTTGGCCACCTCACGCAGGGACGTGCAGTCGGCGACGGTCACCCGGGCCCAGCTCGCGTCTTCGCCCGAGCCGTCGTTGACGAAGCCCTCGTCGAACGCGTACACCTGCCGGACGCCCTTGGTCGCGGCCAGTTCCTTCGCGGTCGCCGCGAGCGCCTTCCCCTTCGGGACGGTCACCTGCATCTGCGCCCGCGAGATGTCGTAGCCGGTGTCCTTCGTGTAGTCGCTCGAGGTGCCCGCGAACAGCATCTGCAGCGCGATCGCCCCGGCCACCGCCACCGCGATGCCGTTGACCATCCGGGCCGCCGTGCCGCTGCTCAACTGCAACCTGCGCACGGCCAGTTGCCAGGACACCGTGCCCGGGCCCAGCCGGGCCACGACCGCCTCGACGATCCACGGCAGCAGCGCGGTCACACCGACCAGCAGCAGGATGACACCGCCGCTGACGAGGTACTGGTTGAAGTCGCCGCCGTCCCGGCCCTGTCCGACCATCGGGTACAGCATCCCGAGCCCGGCCACCGGCAGCAGCAGCCGCCACCACAGCCTGCGGCGCGCGGGCTTCGCCGTACGCACCACGCCGAGCGGCTCGATCACCACGCCCCGCAGGGCGAGCAGCGTCACCAGCACGGCCGCCGCCGGCACCGCGACCGCGACCAACAGGGCCAGCAGCGCGGAGGGGTTGAGATAGCTCGGGAACACGCTCTGCCCGAACACCTCGATGGAGCCCGCCACTTCACGGCCGATCAGGAAGAACACGGTGCCGAGGGCCAGCCCGAGCACCGAGCCCGCCAGCGCCTCGCCGGCGGCGATCCGCCGGGTCGAGCGGCCGTCGGCACCCACCAGACGCAGGGCCGCGAGCCGCCGGTCGCGTCGCTCGCCGCCGAAGCGGACGGCCGCGGTGATGAACACGGCGACCGGCATCAGCAGCACCACGAAGACGACCAGGACCAGCAGCACCAGCACCGGGTCGGAGTCCGACTGGGTCGGGTTCGGGTTCCCGTACTTGTCGATCCGGCTGATCCCGGCGCCGTTGATGTCCTGGGCGGCGAGCCCCTCGGCCCCGCGGTAGAAGGCGAGTTCGTGGGAGCCGACCAGCCCGCTCTCGGCGATCGTCCCGGCGATCCGGTTCGGCAGCCGCTCCCGCAGCAGCTTGCCGTCCTCGGATTCCAGCAGTTGCTTCAGCGCGGGGGAGACGACCATCTCGCCGACCGCGGGGAACTTCGCGACCCCGGGCGGCAGGGGCGCCTTCGGCCCCTCGGGCTCCAGGTCCCGGCCGCGGATCTCGGTGTCCCGGAAGGTGGTCGACGCGTTCCCCGACAGCAGGGTGTTGTCGGCCTTCTTCATGTCTTGCCCGTAGTTGATGTCCGCGCGGGCGTCACCCCGCTCGTGCCGGACCGCCAGCGCGTTCGGCAGCGCGGTGGTCAGCAGCAGCAACGTCACTCCGAGGCCGACGCCGACCGCGGTCAGCAGGGCCCGGACCCACCCTTCGCGCCCGCCCGCGAAGGCGAACCGCACCCCCATGGCGAGATCTCGCCACCACTGCTTGAGACTCATACGACCCGCTCCATGTCCCGGGACTTCCCGTCCCGTACGACGATCTCGCGGTCGGAGTAGGCGGCCACCCGTGCCTCGTGCGTGACGAGGACGACGGCCGCGTTGGTGGACCGGGCGGCCTCGGTGAGCAGTTCCATGACCCGCTCGCCGTTGAGGGAGTCGAGGGCGCCGGTCGGCTCATCGGCGAACAGCACGCGCGGGTTGGTCACCAGGGACCGGGCCACGGCCACCCGCTGTCCCTGGCCGCCGGAGACCTCACTGGGCCGCTTCTTCCTGAGGTCGTCGACCTCCAGGCGCTCCATCCAGCCGAGGGCGGCCTTCTCGGCCTCCTTGCGGGAGGTGCCGTTCAGCCGCAGCGGAAGGGCCACGTTCTCGACGCAGGTCAGCTCGGGGACGAGCTGCCCGAACTGGAAGACGAACCCGAACTCGGAGCGCCTGAGAGCACTGCGCTCGGCGTCGTTCATCGTGGCCATCTCCCGGCCGTTGTACGTGATCGAGCCCGAGTCGGGCGTGACGATCCCGGCGAGACAGTGCAGCAGGGTCGACTTGCCGGAGCCGGAGGGGCCCATGACGGCGACGACCTCGCCGGGGTGGATGGAGAACTGGGCGCCGTCGAGCGCGACGGTCGGACCGTAGGTCTTGCGCAGCTCGTCGGCGATGAGCAGGGAACCGGCCGGGGTCACTTGACCACCACCTCCGCGAGCTTGTCGAGACGCGCGGCGGTCAGCTCCAGCCAGCGCAGGTCGGCTTCCAGATGGAACAGGGCGTGGTCGCAGATCAGCTGGTCGGCGAGGTCGCCCTTGCGCTTGCGGTCCGTGAGGATGCGCATCATCCGCAGATGCTCGGCGCGCTGGTTGTCGAGGATGTCGCCGGCGTCCCGGTGCGTGAGCAGCGCGAGGACGACCTTGGTGTACAGCGTGGACTGGAGGTACGGCTCGGGCTTCTCGGGCGTCGCGAGCCACCGCTGTACGTCGGTGATCCCGGCGTCCGTGATGGCGTACCGCTTGCGCTCGGGGCCGCCGCCGGGCTCGATCCCGTCGACTTCGACGAGCCCGTGCTTCAGCAGCCGCGACATCGTCGAGTAGACCTGGCCGTAGTGCAGCGGCCGGTCGTGACCGAACTTCTCGTCGAAGGCCCGCTTGAGGTCGTAACCGTGGCGGGGCCCGGACTCAAGGAGCCCTAGGAGGGTGTGACCGATGGACATGGAAGGGACTGTACATGCGGTGTATACCCCTCGTGTATACGCGGGGTGTGCAGCTGGATCCGGGGCGTGCGCAGCCGCAGGTGGGCGGCGATTGTCACGGTTCTGCTACGCGTCCGGGGCGTCCTTGGGCGGCCGCCCCCGGCGCGGCAGCGGGCCGGTGTCGCCGGGCAGCCGGCCGGCCTCCTTCAGGGCCCTGCGCAGCAGGAACTCGATCTGCGCGTTGGCCGACCGCAGCTCGTCCCCGGCCCACCGCGCCAGCGCCTCGTACACCAGCGGGTCCAGCCTCAGCAGCACCTGCTTGCGCTGCTGAGGCCGCCGCTCGGGGGAGCCCCCCTCGGAAGGTGCCGTCACTGGTAGAGCGTCCCGGTGTTCAGGACCGGCTGCGGGGCGCGGTCGCCGCACAGCACCACCATCAGGTTGGACACCATCGCCGCCTTGCGCTCCTCGTCCAGCTCCACGATGTCCCGCTCGGTGATCCGGGCGAGTGCCTCCTCGACCATGCCGACCGCGCCTTCCACGATCTGCCGCCGGGCCGCGACCACCGCGCCGGCCTGCTGCCGCTGGAGCATCGCCGAGGCGATCTCCGGTGCGTAGGCGAGGTGGGTGAAGCGGGACTCGATGATCTGCACACCGGCCGACTCCACGCGCGCGTGCAGCTCGGTGGCGAGCTTCTGGGTGATTTCGTCGGCGTTGCCGCGCAGCGAGAGCCCGTCCTCCTCGTGGGCGTCGTAGGGGTACTCGATGGCGATGTGCCGTACCGCCGTCTCGGTCTGGGTGGCGACGAACTTCACGAAGTTGTCCACCTCGAAGGTGGCCTGTGCGGTGTCCTCGACCTTCCACACCACGACCGCGGCCAGCTCGATCGGGTTGCCGTAGGCGTCGTTGACCTTGAGGACGGCGGTCTCGTGGTTGCGGACCCGGGTGGAGACCTTCGTACGGGAGGTGAAGGGGTTCACCCAGCGCAGGCCGTCCTGGCGGATCGTGCCCTTGTAGCGCCCGAAGAGCTGGACGACCCGGGCCTCGCCCGGCGCGACGGTGTTCAGCCCGCGCAGCGAGATGAGCGCCACGATCAGGACGAGCACCCCGCCGACGGCGAACCCGGGGCTCTCCCCGCTCGCGGTGAACAGGAAGACGGCGAGCAGCAGTCCGACCAGGCCGAGCAGCAGCGCGAGCGCGCCGCCGATGCTGTGTGCGGCGAACTCCCGTACGCGCGGGGCGGGCATGTCGGGCACGTCGGACGCGTCGGCGATGGGTTCGGAATCTTGTGCGGACATAAAGTTCCCCCGTCTCGGAGCTAACTTGGAGTTAGCAAAGTGATAACACTTTACCTCGTCTCCGCAACCTTGAAGCCCTCCCGGAGGTCTGGTTCCGAGGAGGCGGGTGCTGATTCTCACGCCCGCACAGGGCCAGATCGAATGCCCGGTGTCATACAGACCGGTGTTAGCTTTCTGAGCTGACCTGAGCCACGAACCTGTGTGGCCGCCGATGAGGAAGCGGAGCGAGTCGACCCATGGGACGAGCGGAAGAGAGAAGAGCACGTCAGCGCGGTGGCCGCCGCGCGGCGCCGCCCACGCGCTCGTCCGGGACGCCGAGCGAGGGCCTCGCGTCCGGCGGCAGGGCCGCGGCGCGCAAGGCGGCCCGGGGCAAGAAGAGCGCGAAGAAAGGTAAGAGCGGCATACGCCGGCTCTTCACCTGGAAGAAGATCCTCGGCGCCTTCCTCGGCTTCTGCCTGCTCGGCATCGGCGCCTTCATCGTGATGTACATGATGATCGACGTGCCCAAGGGCAACGCGAAGGCGCAGGAACAGAGCAACATCTACAAGTACAGCAACGGCTCGGTCATGGCCCGTGAGGGCGACACCAACCGCGAGATCGTCGACCTCTCCGACGTGCCCAAGCCGGTCCAGCGCACCTTCGTGGCCGCGGAGAACAAGACCTTCTACACGGATGCGGGAGTCGACCTCAAGGGCATCGCCCGCGGGCTGATCAACACCCTCTCCGGCAAGGGCAAACAGGGTGGCTCCACGATCACCCAGCAGTACGTCAAGAACTACTACCTCGACCAGGACCAGACGGTCACGCGCAAGCTGAAGGAACTGGTCATCTCGCTGAAGGTGGACCGCGAGACGCCCAAGGACGACATCCTCGCCGGCTACATCAACACCAGCTACTACGGCCGCGGCGCCTACGGCATCCAGGCCGCCGCCCAGGACTACTACCGCGTCGACGCCAGCAAGCTCAGCGTCGAGCAGGGCGCCTACCTCGCCGCGCTGCTCCAGGCCCCGAGCCAGTACGACTGGGCGGTCGCCAGCAAGACCGGCAAGGAACTGGTGACGGCCCGCTGGAACTACGTCCTGGACAACATGGTCCAGCAGGGCTGGCTGGACAAGACGAAGCGCGCGGAGATGACGTTCCCGGTGCCGAAGGAGCCCAAGGCCGCCCCAGGGATGGAGGGGCAGAAGGGCTACTTCATCAAGCTCGCCAAACAGCAGCTGGAGAAGCAGCTGGTGGCCAAGGAAGGCATCACCCAGGACGAGGCCGAGGCCCGGGTCGAGAACTCGGGGTGGACCATCACCCTGAACATCGACAAGAAGAAGCAGGCCCAGCTGGAGAAGGCGGTCAAGACCCAGCTGACCAGCCAGCTGGACCCGAAGAAGCGGACCGTCGACAAGAACGTCCAGGCCGGCGCCGCCTCCGTCGACCCCAAGACGGGGAAGATCGTCGCCCTGTACGGCGGCACGGACTACACCAAGCACTACATCAGCAACGCCAACCGCACCGACTACCAGCCCGCCTCGACCTTCAAGCCGGTCATCCTCGCCGCCGCCCTGGAGAACAACTCCGAGACGCAGAGCGGCAAGGCGATCGGCGCCGACACGATCTACGACGGCACCAGCAAGCGTCAGGTCGTGGACAGCGACGGCAACAAGGTCGGCTTCGGTCCGGAGAACGAGGACGACGCGAACTACGGCAAGGTCACCGTGCAGACGGCGATGGACAAGTCCATCAACTCCGTCTTCGCGCAGATGGGCGTGGACGTCGGCATGGACAAGGTGCTGGCGACGGCCACCAAGCTCGGCATGGACACCGGCAAGCTGAGGCCGCTGCCCGCCTACACCCTGGGCACGATGGGAGCGAGCCCGATCCAGATGGCCGGTGTGTACGCCACCCTCGACAACCACGGCAAGCAGGTCACGCCGAGCATCATCAAGACGGCGGAGCAGGGGGGCACCGAGTTCCAGATGCCCGACCCGATCGGCGAGCAGGTCATCAGCCGGGAGGCCGCCGACACGGTGACCTCGGTGCTGACCGGTGTGGTCGACGATGGTACGGCCAAGAAGGCCGTCCAGCAGAACCCGGCCCGTGACGGCCGAAAGGTCGCCGGCAAGACGGGTACCTCCGACGACAACAAGTCGGCCTGGTTCACCGGCTACACCCCGGACCTGGTCACCTCGGTCGGTCTGTTCGGTGAGGACTACAAGACCCACGGGCAGAGCAAGCTGTACAACACGGCCGGCCTCGACCGCGTCAACGGCGGTGGCTTCCCGGCGCAGATCTGGGCGGCGTACACCTTCGGCGTCGCGGGCAAGAACACCAAGTTCGACCTCGAAACGGACCAGGGCGCCGCGGTCCAGCCGACGTGGACACCGACCGTGTCGAACACGCCGAGCGAGACGCCGTCGGAGACGCCCTCGGAGACTCCGTCGGAAACCCCGTCGGAGACACCCTCGGAGACTCCGTCGGAAACCCCGTCGGAAACGCCCTCGCAGAGCGCGCCGACCGGTGAGCAGAGCACTCCACCGGCCGAGACATCGACCTCACCGCTGAACCCGTTCGACCCGAACGACGACCAGTAGCGAACGAGAGAGGGCGCCCGGTGACCACCGGGCGCCCTCTCTCGTTTCCTAGCCCCTGTTGAGCTCGAACCAGACCACCTTGCCGGTGCTCAACCGAGTGGCCCCCCACCGCCGGGCCAGCCGGTTGACGAGGTAGAGCCCGCGCCCACCCTCGTCGGTGGCCCGGGCCTGCCTCAGGCGCGGCAACTGCGGCACGTCGTCCCCGACCTCACAGCGCAGCACATCGGTCCGCAGCAGCCGAAGCGTCACCGGCCGCGTCGCGTACCGCACCGCGTTGGTGACGACCTCGCTCACCAACAGCTCGACGGAGTCGGTCAGATCCTCCATGCCCCAACGGGACAACGCCCGCCGCGCGAGCCGCCGGGCACGCCCAGGTGCCGCGTCCTCCGGCTCCAGGAACCAGTACGCCACGTCACTGGGCGCGATCCCGTCGAAGCGGGCCGCCAGCAGCGCGATGTCGTCGTCCCGGTCGCCCGGCCCGAGCATGTCCAGCACCTCGTCGCAGAGCGCCTCCAGCGGCGGCGGATGATCCGGCCCGGTCAACTGCGCGGTGGCGGCGAGCTTCTCCCGCAGCTGCTCTATCCCGGTCCACACGTCCCGCAGCCGCGACTCGACGAGCCCGTCGGTGTACAGCAGCAGTGTCGCCCCGGCCGGCGCGTCCAGTTCCACGGCCTCGAAGTCCACGCCCCCGACACCGATCGGCGCGCCCGGCGGCACCCGGAGCACCTCGGCCCGGCCGCCCAGGTGCAGCAGCACCGGCGGCGGATGACCGGCGTTGGCGATGGTGATGCGGTGCGACACCGGGTCGTAGACCGCGTAGAGGCAGGTCGCCATACGGTCCGTACCGAGCCGTTGGGCCTGCTCGTCGAGGTGGTGCAGCACCTCCTGCGGCGGCAGGTCGAGCCCGGCCAGGGTCTGGGCCGTCGTCCGCAGCTGGCCCATGATCGCCGCGGACGTCATGGAGTGCCCCATCACGTCACCCACGACCAGTGCGACCCGGCTGCCCGGCAGCGGGATCGCGTCGTACCAGTCACCGCCCACCCGGGCCGTCTCGGCGGCCGGCAGATAGCGCGAGGCCAGCCGTACGCCGGTCGGCCGCGGGAGCGTCTCGGGCAGCATGGTGCGCTGGAGCTCGTCGGCGATGTACGCCTCACGGCCGTACAGGACCGCCTTGTCGATGCCGAGCGCGCTGTGCGTGGCGAGCTGGGCGGCGACGAGCAGGTCGTCCGGGTCGAAGGGGATGCGGTCGGGGCGGCGCAGGAACAGGGCGGCGCCGATGACCCGGCGCCGGCCGCGCAGCGGGGCGAGGATCGCGCGCCGGCCCGACGGTACGGCGAACTCGCAGCCCTCGCCGAGCAGTTCCGGCAGCGCGGCGTGGGCCGCGGGCGTGTCCGTGAAGACCGGGCGCACCCCGCGCAGCACCTCGGCGAGCGCGCTGCCGGGCTGCACCTCGCACAGTTCGGTGCCGAGCGCGTCCAGCTCGGTCGGGTTCTCCGGCACCGGCACCGGCAGGATGCCGTCCTCCAGGTCCCGCTCCTGCTGCGGGATGCGGTCGCTGCGCCGCAGCCTGAGCACGAGGGGGCCGGTGGGCCGCTCGTCGCCGACGGGCAGCGGGTCGCGCAGATAGACGAGGATCGCGTCCGAGAAGGTCGGCACGGTCGCCCGGCACAGGCCCATCACGATCTCGTCCAGGTCGATGCCGCGCGCGATCCGGCGGGTCGCCGCGCCCACGAAGCGCAGCCGGTCGCCGTCGCGCCGCATGGGCGTGGGTCGGCCCGGGGGCTGTCCCTGGCCGGTACGGCGTTCGTCGCCGCTCAGGGACGGCCGCTCGTCCGCACCGCCCGGCTGGACCGGAACCCCCTCGGGCACGGGCCGCGGGCGGTGCGTGTCCGGCTCCGCGGCGGCCGGCTGGGAGTGCTCGGGGCCGGTACCGGCCGGGTTCATGCCCATGTCCTTGCTGTTACCGGTCTTGCCGGTCCTGCCCGTCGTGCCGCTGCCGGCCTGGACGACGGGTGCCGCCTCCGGCGCGGGGTCACCGGAACGCGCCTGGACGGGTAAAGCGCTCGGCGCCTCGACGCCCTGCGCGGGCGGCGGCGCCGGGGAACGCAGAAGCGCCCCGCGGGGGTCCGTGGGGTCGACGCCCGGCTGGGGGCGTTCGAAGGAGGTCGGGTGCTCCGTCACGCGTGTCGAATCCGTCCGTCCGGGGCTGCACGGCGTACGCGCAGTTGGTCCCGCCGAAATCCCGATACCCGGAATGCGTGTCCCAGGAACGGAATTCCCGCGTGGTCAGGGGCTGCTCCTGCGTTTTTGGTCAACCTTCCGCGGCCCGTACCGGTGTTGCCCTCGTACCCCACGCTCACGTCCTGCCGCCCCTCGGTGACGATCGGTCAAGCCCAGCGCCCGCCCCGGTAGTTGTCGCTGCGCGCTCTTGCGGAGGACGATCCTACGTTTGCAGCCCGGGGGCGCATCAAGGGTCTCATGAGGACAAGTGCGCGGGCGTACGGTCCCAGTCTTCCGGAAGGAGCGGGACAGTCCAGGACGGATCGGGCCGCCAGTCGGGCCAGCCGTCCGAGAACGGCGGGCCCCAGGCGCGGATCACCTCCACCGCGGAGCGCCCCGCCGATCTGACCCGTTCGGCCAGGTCGGGGCCCATCAGCCCGTCCCGCTGGGCCTGCGCGAACTCGTCCTCGTCGCGCCACTGCCAACTGCGGTCCGGATCGACGGTGATGTCCAGGAAGTGGTCCTCCGAATCCACACCCCCGGCCCAACGCGCCAGCGGCTCTTCGAGGTTCACGTACCAGTTCTTGAACTTCCAGCCCGGCTCCCAGAACAGCCACACCGACCACGGCAGCCCCGGTCGCGCCAGCTTCAGCACCCCGGTGCCGAACCAGCGGTCCCGCCGGACCGAACGCGGCTTGGTGTAACGGGTCTCCAGCGGCTCGGCGTGCACCGGCGTGCCGTCGGCCAGCACCGGCCGCACACACTCGGTGCCCGGTGCCAGCCACACGGCGAGCAGATCCTCGTCGTCGCGCACGACGGTGACGGGGCGGGCGATGTGGAAGTGCGCGCCCGCGTTCTCCCGGTAGCGCCACAGGATCTGACTCCCGGGCTCCCAGAAGTGCGCCGACGTACCCGCTTCCACCGCTCTCACCGCTCCACCGTCTGCCATGCACAGATATTAGGTGCCATAGGCATACGACGCTGCGGTGCGCGTCACGGTTCGTGCCAGGGACGGGAAAGGTTACGGCCGTGTCATCCGCAGGACATCCAGCGCCTCGTCGAGCTGTTCGGCCGTCAGATCGCCCCGCTCCACGTATCCGCTCTCCACCACGACCTCGCGGATCGTCTTCTGCTCCGCGAGGGCCTTCTTGGCGACCTTCGCGGCCTCCTCGTACCCGATGTACTTGTTGAGCGGGGTGACCACGGAGGGCGAGGACTCGGCGTACTCCCGGGCCCGTTCGCGGTGCGCGACGATCCCGTCGACGGTCCGGTCGGCGAGCAACCGGGAGACGTTGGCGAGCAGCCGGACCGACTCCAGGACGTTCTTCGCGATGACCGGCAGCATGACGTTGAGCTCGAAGTTGCCTGCTGCTCCGGCGGTGGCGACCGTGGCGTCGTTCCCGATGACCTGGGCGGCGACCATCAGCACCGCCTCCGGGATCACCGGATTGACCTTGCCCGGCATGATCGACGAGCCGGGCTGGAGGTCGGGCAGGGAGATCTCGGCCAGCCCCGTCCTGGGCCCGGAGGACATCCACCGCAGATCGTTGGCGATCTTCGTCAGTCCAACCGCGATGGTCCTGAGCTGCCCGCTGGTCTCGACGATCCCGTCCCGGGCGCCCTGCGCCTCGAAGTGGTCCCGCGCCTCGGTGAGCGGGAGCCCGGTGGTGTGGGCGATCTCCTCGATGACGGCGGCGGAGAAGCCGGGCGGGGTGTTGATGCCGGTGCCGACGGCGGTGCCGCCCAGCGGCAGCTCGGCGAGCCGGGGCAGGGATGCCTCAAGGCGTTCGATCCCGTACCGCACCTGCGCCGCGTACCCGCCGAACTCCTGACCCAGCGTCACCGGGGTGGCGTCCATCAGATGGGTCCGCCCGGACTTCACGACGTCGGCGAACTCCTCGGACTTGCGGGCGAGGGCGTCGGCGAGGTGCTGGAGCGCGGGGACCAGGTCCCGGGTGACGGCGGCGGTGGCGGCGATGTGGATGGAGGAGGGGAAGACGTCGTTGGACGACTGGGAGGCGTTGACGTGGTCGTTGGGGTGCACGTCACGGCCGAGCCGCTCGGTCGCCAGGGTCGCGATGACCTCGTTGGTGTTCATGTTGGACGAGGTGCCGGACCCGGTCTGGAAGACGTCGATGGGGAAGTGCGCGTCCCAGTCGCCGCGGGCCACCTCGGCGGCGGCCTCCTGGATCGCCTCGGCGATGTCCTTGTCGAGGACGTTCAGCCGCGCGTTCACCTTCGCGGCCGCCCCCTTGATCCGGGCCAGCGCCTCGATGTGCGCCCGCTCGATCCGCTGCCCGGAGATGGGGAAGTTCTCCACGGCCCGCTGGGTCTGCGCCCGCCACCTGGCGTCCACCGGGACCCGGACCTCGCCCATGGAGTCGTGCTCGATGCGAAACGCCTGTTCCTGCTGCTCGTCGGCCACTGCCGATCACCTCCGTCTTGGTCAGCGTCTGCCCCTGTGGCACCTATTCCTGCCGCGTACGCCGGTCCGGAAACCGTTGCAGATCTTCCTGGGGCGGTGACCGACGGTAGGTCAGCGAGCCGTTCTGACCACCGTCGTCCGCTGAGGAACAGGCGCCGACGACATCGGGGCTCCGCTGCAGGTGCCCCCGATGACCGGACCGATGCCGACCGCGGCACCGTCGACGTACGCCGAGCCGGTCGTGATCGGTGCCGTCGCGCCTGCGATCTCGGTGGCTGCCGGGTCTGGGCGGTTGCCGGTTCGGGCGAGTGCCGGTGCGGCTGATGTGTGGTGTTCGGCGGTCGAGAGCGGGGTCGGCGTTCTCCGGGTCTGGTCGGCCTGCCGCCAGGAGCACGCGTGCCGGTGCGGACGCCCGGGTTGCCGGACGTCGAGAGCAGGGCGCCGACGTTCCCCACTCCTCGCCGGTTTCGGCGGACGCACCGTCAGACGCCGTGGCGGGTGAGGAGAAGCGGTGAGGTGACGCGCGGGGCAAGGCCAAGGCCGGTGGATCGGCCGGGGCCTTGCAGAGGGGGAGGGCGTGTCGTGCTGGGGGCCGTATCCGAATCCGCCCCTGGCCCTCACCCGGCATCCTGCTGAACGTGGGCCGAGCGGCCCGGTCCTCGAAGAGTCGTTCCGTCGGGTCGCCCGGCGGCTACCGCCGCGTGCCACTCCGCCCCCGCCCCGGCCCCGGTAGCCCCCGACGGAGGGGGTCGAAGGGGCGGCAGCCCCTGGAGATGGGACGGGTAGGGGCGGCGGGGGCGAAAACCATCCCCGCCGCCACCGAACGGCGCTACGCCAGGCCAGGCCCGCGCACCGGGATCGACGTGAACGTCGGCGCGGGCGCCGGATCCTGGAAGAAGTCGTTGCCCTTGTCGTCGACCACGACGAACGCCGGGAAGTCCTCGACCTCGATCTTCCAGACCGCCTCCATGCCGAGCTCCTCGTACTCGACGACCTCGACCTTCTTGATGCAGTCCTGGGCGAGCCGGGCGGCCGGGCCGCCGATGGAGCCGAGGTAGAACCCGCCGTGCGTGCCGCACGCGTCGGTGACCTGCTTGCTGCGGTTGCCCTTGGCCAGCATCACCTTGGAGCCGCCCGCCGCCTGGAACTGCTCGACGTAGGAGTCCATGCGGCCGGCCGTCGTCGGACCGAAGGAACCGGACGCGTAGCCCTCGGGCGTCTTCGCCGGACCCGCGTAGTACACCGGGTGGTCCTTCAGGTACTGCGGCATCTCCTCGCCCGCGTCAAGACGCTCCTTGATCTTGGCGTGCGCGATGTCACGCGCGACCACGAGCGGACCGGTCAGCGAAAGCCGCGTCTTCACCGGGTACTTGGTGAGTTCCGCGAGGATGTCGTCCATCGGCTGGTTGAGGTCGATCCGGACGACGTCACCGTCGGACTCGAGGTGCTCGTCCGTCGTCTCCGGAAGGAAGCGCGCCGGGTCCGTCTCCAGCTGCTCCAGGAAGACGCCCTCCGCGGTGATCTTCGCGACGGCCTGGCGGTCGGCCGAGCAGGACACGGCGATGGCGACCGGGCAGGACGCACCGTGCCGGGGCAGCCGTACGACCCGTACGTCGTGGCAGAAGTACTTGCCGCCGAACTGCGCCCCGATCCCGATCTTCTGCGTCAGCTCGAAGACCTTCTCCTCCAGCTCCTTGTCCCGGAAACCGTGCCCGAGTTCCGAGCCCTCGGCCGGAATCTCGTCCAGGTAGTGCGCGGAGGCGTACTTCGCGGTCTTCAGCGCGTACTCGGCGCTTGTACCGCCCACCACGATCGCCAGGTGGTACGGCGGGCACGCGGCCGTGCCCAGCGAACGGATCTTCTCCTCCAGGAACTTCATCATGGAGGCCTCGTTCAGGACGGCCTTCGTCTCCTGGTACAGGAACGACTTGTTCGCCGAACCGCCGCCCTTGGCCATGAACAGGAACTTGTACGCGCCGCCGTCGGTGGCGTACAGCTCGATCTGCGCGGGGAGGTTGGAGCCGGTGTTCTTCTCGTCCCACATGGTCAGCGGGGCCATCTGCGAGTAGCGCAGGTTGAGGTTCAGGTACGCGTCGTAGATGCCCTTCGACAGCGCCGCCTCGTCGCCGCCCTCCGTGAGGACGTTCTGTCCGCGCTTGCCCATGACGATCGCGGTGCCGGTGTCCTGGCACATCGGGAGGACGCCCGCGGCCGCGATGTTCGCGTTCTTCAGGAGGTCCAGCGCCACGAACTTGTCGTTGCTGGACGCCTCGGGGTCGTCGATGATCCGGCGCAGCTGGGCGAGGTGCGCCGGCCGCAGGTAGTGCTGGATGTCGTGGATGGCCTCGGCGGCGAGCTTGCGCAGCGCCTCGGGCTCCACCTTGAGGAAGGTCCGCCCGTCGGCCTCGAAGGTGGAGACACCCTCGGAGGTCACCAGCCGGTAGGGGGTGGTGTCCTCTCCCATGGGGAGCAGATCGGTGTACGCGAACTCAGGCATCTCAGCCCATTCCTCACTCTGCGGGTCGACCACCCGCCTCCGTCGGCGGGCCGCACCAGCCTAGAACCTGTCCAGGGACGCCAGCTTGTGAGGTAAGGCTCAGTCGGTTCGCCAAGAGTTGTCCACAGGCCTAGTCGCGATCTATCGCGTTTCGGTACGCTGCTGCGGTGGACCTTCAGAAGCCCGACCTTCAGAAGCACGCGGGCCCCGCACCCGCGGTGGCCGACCTGCGCGCCTCGGACGCCGACCGTGACCGTATCGCCGACATCCTGCGCGAGGCACTCGCCGAGGGCCGCCTCACCGCGGACGAGCACGCCGAGCGGGTCGAGGGGGTGCTGAGCGCCAAGACGGTGGGCGAGCTGGAGGTCTTCATACGGGACCTGCCGGCGGCCCATCAGCCCCGTCCCGCCCCGGCCTGGACCCCGGCGTCCAACCGCCCGACCGACGCGATCCCCCCGGACCCTGACGACAACGTGGTGGCGGTCTTCAGCGCCGCCGTCCGCAAGGGCCGCTGGCGCGCGGGCCGCCGTATCCACGCCTACGCGGTCTTCGGCAGCGTCGAGATAGACCTCAGCGAGGCGATCTTCGAGTACCGCCAGGTCGTCATCAAGGCGTTCTCGGTCTTCGGCAGCGTCGAGGTGCGCGTCCCCGAGAACATCTCGCTGCGCGGCACGGGCGTCGGTGTCCTCGGCGACTTCCAGGTGGACACGCTCGACTCGCCGGAGCCGGACGCGCCCGTGGTGTACGTCGACGGCTGGGCAGTCCTCGGCAGTGTCGACGCCAAGCCCAAGCGCGGAAAGCTCGTCGCGGACATCCTCGACCGCGTTCAGCGCGCGGTCGATCGCAAGGTCGACAGGAGTTTGCGCAAACACCTGGATCGTTGACGGTTGTGAATCCGGCGGGTTCGAAGCGCGAGGATTCCGTCCCCGGGTCGGCTCGTGGAGGCGCGTGCGACCCCCCGGAATCCAGCGGTTCGGGACTCAGTGCATAGGCGCGCGCACAGCGGGTAGGGCTTGCTGCATCGTCTCTCGCTCGCGAAGCCGTCGTCAGGAGTAGACCGTGCTGCAACCGCATTCGTCCCTGCAGGTAGCTGCCGTTCCGGCCCAGCGGGTGCCAGTGCGGGACAGGGACCAAGACGCTCCATGGCACACCGAGGCGGTGTGCCGGCGCGACGAGGCCGGCCTGTTCTTCGCCCCGTCCAAGGAACCCACCGCCGCCAGGCTCTCCCGCGAGGAGGCCGCGAAGCGCGTCTGTGCCCGCTGTCCGGTCATGGTCGAGTGCCGCGAACACGCCCTGCTGCAACCCGAGCCCTACGGCGTCTGGGGCGGCCTGACCGCTGCGGAACGCCGAGTGGTCCTGGCCCGGCGCAGGCGCCGCGACCTGGAACTCACGAAAGCGGCCAGGGCGGCACGCATAGCCCAGGCGGGCTGAACCCGCACGCACAGCAAAAGGCGCCCCCACCGCACCGGGGGCGCCTTTTGAACTGGGCTGGTGAAACTACCTAGGGGCGCGGGGCTGTCTTAATGTGCGGCTCCGCCGCGTGGGCGCGACAAGCCACGACGCACCCGCACCCGCCCATGCTCCGCACGCACGGAGCTATTTGGCGCGATCGAAGTCGATCGCGCTGTACGCCCGCAGCTTGCTGAGCCGATGCTCCGAGTCGATCCGCCGGACCGTCCCCGACTTGGACCGCATCACGATCGAGTCGGTGGTCGCGGTCTCCGACCGGTACCGCACACCCCGCAGCAGCTCACCGTCGGTGATCCCGGTGGCGACGAAGAACACGTTCTCCCCGGACACCAGGTCGTCGGTGGTCAGCACCCGGTCCAGATCGTGGCCGGCGTCGATCGCCCGCGCCCGCTCCTCGTCGTCCTTCGGCCACAGCTTGCCCTGGATCGTCCCTCCGAGACACTTCACGGCACAGGCCGAGATGATCCCCTCGGGCGTACCGCCGATGCCCAGGAGCATGTCGACGCCGGTGCCCTCGCGCAGCGCGTAGATCGACCCCGCCACGTCACCGTCGGAGATCAGCTTGATGCGCGCCCCCGCCTCCCGGATCTCCTTGATGATCCCTTCGTGGCGTGGCCGGTCGAGGATGACCACGGTCACGTCCTCCGGAGTGGACCGCTTCGCCTTGGCGACCCGCCGGATGTTCACGGAGACCGGCGCGTTGATGTCGACGAAGTCCGCGGCCTCGGGTCCCGTGACCAGCTTGTCCATGTAGAACACGGCGGACGGGTCGAACATCGAGCCCCGGTCCGCCGCGGCCAGTACCGCGATCGCGTTCGGCATGCCCTTGGCCGTCAGCGTGGTCCCGTCGATCGGGTCGACGGCGATGTCGCACTCGGGCCCGGTCCCGTCGCCCACGCGCTCCCCGTTGAAGAGCATCGGGGCTTCGTCCTTCTCGCCCTCGCCGATGACGACCACGCCGTTCATCGACACGGTGGAGACGAGGGACCGCATGGCACGCACCGCGGCGCCGTCGGCGCCGTTCTTCTCGCCCCGCCCGACCCAGCGGCCGGCGGCCATCGCGGCGGCTTCGGTCACCCGGACGAGTTCCAGGGCGAGGTTGCGGTCGGGGGCCTCGGAGGGGACCTCGAGTTCGGACGGCAGATGATGATGCTCGGTCATCGGAGCGCACCTTTCTGATACGACGACGGCCGGATGAGGGTTCGATCGTCGACTCTATCGTCAGTCCGACAAAATGAGCAGGGGACCCCACGGATGAGCGGACCGGGCACCTGCGACGATAGGGGCGTGGCAGGTTCGAACGGCAAGCAGAAGACGGTCCGGGACATGATTCTCTCCCTGGGCCTGATCGGGATCGCGGCGGCGGTCATCTACGTGTTCATCCCGCACGACGACTCCGCTCCCGACATCAAGGCGGTCGACTACCGCGTCGAGCTGCTCACGGCCCGCCGCGCGGCCTCTTACCCGGTGGCCGCGCCCGAGGGTCTGCCGGCCGGCTGGAAGGCGACCTCGGTGCGCTTCCAGGGCGACCAGTCCGACGCGTGGCACCTGGGCTTCCAGGCCCCCGGCGATGAGTACGTGCAGATCGAGCAGTCGACTCAGAAGCCCTCGGAGTTCATCGACGAGGCGAGCCAGGGCGGCGAGGCGACGAAGCAGACCCAGCAGATCGCGGGCCGCACCTGGACGCGGTACTCGGGCGGCCGGTACGACGCCCTCGTGCACCAGGGCGACGGGGCGACGACGGTGGTCGCGGGCACGGGGTCGCTCTCCCAGCTGACCGAGATGGCGAAGTCGCTCAAGATGACGTGAGAGCACGCGAGAGGGCCCGGCCGCCAGGCCGGGCCCTCTCGTCGTGTGTCAGCCGTCTCAGACGGTGGTGACGACCTCGTCGTACGCCAGGCGCGGGGAACGCGGGAACCAGGCGTCCTCGCCCGGCTTGCCGATGTTGACGACCATCAGCGGGGTGTGGTCGCCGTCCAGGAACTCCTTCTGGACGCCGGCGAAGTCGAGACCGGTCATCGGGCCGGCGGCGAGGCCCGCGGCGCGGACGCCGATGATGAAGTACGCGGCCTGGAGCGCGGCGTTCAGCCCGGCGGCACCCTCACGGGCGGGGCGCTCGCCGAAGAAGACGTCCTTGGCCTGCGGGAAGTGCGGGAAGAGCTGCGGCAGTTCCTCGTGGAACTCGTTGTCCGCGGAGAGGATCGCGACCAGCGGGGCGGTGGCGGTCTTCGGCTGGTTGCCCTCGGCCATGTGCTGGACCAGGCGCTCGCGGGCCTCGGCGGAGCGGACCAGGGTGATGCGCAGCGGGCTCTGGTTGAACGCGGTCGGGCCGTACTTGACCAGGTCGTAGATCGCCTGGACCTGCTCGTCGGTCACCGGCTCGTCGGTGAAGGTGTTCGCGGTGCGGGCCTCGCGGAACAGCAGGTCCTGGGCGGCGGGGTCAAGAACGAGAGACATGGTGGAACCTTCTCGGGAGGGACGTCGGCCGCAGAAACGGACCGTGGACCGGTTGACGTCTCCGACCGTACGCGAATGAAGTTCAACCTTCAACCAAAAGCGGGGCGTGGTGATCCGCTTCACATACGCCAGGTCTTCCGCCCGCGGTGGCCCGCGCTCCCCCGCAGCCGCTCGCGGCTACTCGGAGTCGGCCTCGCCGTCCTCCGGCTCCCCGGCGAGTGCCGCGTCCAGCCGCGCCCGCGCCCCGTCCAGCCAGCGCCGGCACACCTTGGCCAGCTCCTCGCCCCGCTCCCAGAGCGCGAGGGACTCCTCGAGCGTCGTACCGCCCGCCTCCAGCCGCCGTACGACCTCGATCAACTCGTCCCGCGCCTGCTCGTACCCGAGCGCCTCTTCCGCCACCTTGCTGGTCATCCGCCCACCCTATGCATCGACTCGGACAGTGAACTCACCCTCGGCGACCCGCGCCCGCAGGGTCTCCTCCGCCGTCACCTCGTCCGGCGTCCGCACCACGTGCCCGTCGGCCTTCTGGAGCACGGCGTATCCGCGCTGGAGGGTCGCGGCGGGGGAGAGGGCCACCACGCGTGCGTGCGTGTGCGTCAGCTCGGAGTCGGCACGGTCCAGCAGATGACCCAGGGTGCGGCGGCCGCGGTCGGCCAGGGAGGCCACATGGTCGGCGCGCTCGTCGATCATCCGGTGCGGATCCTCTATCGACGGCCGCGCGAGCGCGTGCGCAAGCCCCCGCTCCTCCCGCTGGAGGAAGGACTCGACACACCGCCGGGCCCGGTCCCGCAGCGCCAGCACGCGTTCGTACTCCTCGCCCACGTCCGGTACGACCTTCTTGGCCGCGTCCGTCGGCGTGGAGGCCCGCAGGTCGGCCACGTAGTCGAGCAGCGGGGTGTCCGGCTCGTGCCCGATCGCCGACACCACCGGGGTACGACAGGACGCGACGGCCCGCACCAACTGCTCGTCGGAGAACGGCAGCAGGTCCTCCACGCTGCCCCCGCCGCGCGCCACGATGATCACGTCCACGTCGTCCAGCGCGTCCAGCTCCTTGACCGCCTGCACGACCTGCGGGACGGCGTGCACCCCCTGCACCGGGACATTGCGCACCTCGAAGCGGACGGCCGGCCAGCGGTGCCGGGCGTTCTCCAGGACGTCCCGCTCGGCGGCCGAGGCACGCCCGCAGACCAGTCCGACGAGCTGCGGCAGGAACGGCAGCGGCTTCTTGCGCTCGGCCGCGAACAGCCCCTCCGCGGCCAGGGACTTCTTCAGCTGCTCCAGCCGCGCGAGCAGCTCACCGACCCCGACCGGCTTTATCTCGGTGGCCCGCAGCGAGAGCTGGCCCCGCGGCGCGTACCACTCCGGCTTCGCCAGTACGACGACCCGGGCGCCCTCGCTGACGACATCGGCGACGTCGTCGAAGACCTGGCGGAAACAGGTCACGCTCACCGAGATGTCGTACGACGGATCGCGCAGCGTGAGGAAGACCACGCCCGCGCCCGGACGCCGGGAGAGCTGGGTGATCTGCCCCTCGACCCACACGGCGCCGAGACGGTCGATCCAGCCGCCGATGAGGCGCGACACCTCGCCGACGGGCAGGGGCGCTTCGGGGGTCGAGTTCACAGCCATGCCGCGAGCGTAACGGCCGGGTACGACAACGCACCGTCACCGATCGGGAACTATCGGCCGCGCTGGGCGACCAGTACCCCCAGCCCGGTCAGGAACCACACCGTGCCCACCACGTGTGCCGCCCCCGACGCCTCCACGATCACCGCCAGGGTGATCGCCGCCCCGACGACCGGCACCAGCACATGCCGCCACCAGATCACCGGGCCTCCGCGCCGTCGGACCGCGAACCAGCCCACCACGCTCGCGTGCAGCAGCGTGAAGGCCGTCAGGGCGCCGATGTCGACCACGGACACCAGGTGGTCCATGCCGTCGTCCCGGCGGGCCGCCCACACCGCCGCGACGAGGGTGACGGTGGCCGCGCACAGCAGGGCCAAGCGCGGGACGCCGGAGTCCGTCTTCGCCAGCACGCGCGGCAGGCGCCGGTCACGCCCCATCGCGAACAGCAGCCGCCCGGCCGCCGCCTGTCCCGCCAGCGCCGCGAAGGCCGCGCCGATCGCCTTGCTGACGGCCACCAGATCGTGCAGCCAGGTCCCGACCGCGGAGTCGACGGCGTCGTAGAAGGCCGAGCCCTGTCTGCCCGGGTCCGCCGCGAACTCGGCCGAGGTCGTCGGGTCCAGGAGGGCCACCAAATAGGTCTGCGCCACGAACAGCACGCCCGCCAGGGCCAGACAGAACAGCACCGCGCGCGCGACCTTCTGCGAACCGCCGGTGATCTCCTCCGCGAAGGAGGCGATCGCGTCGAAGCCCAGATACGACAGCACGGCGACCGACACCGCCCCGATCACCGCCGACAGCGCGAACGCGCCCTGGGTGCCGTCCCCGGACAGCGGGGACAGCCAGCCGCGCTCGGCGCCGTCCCGTGCGAGGACGACGACCGCCGACACCGCGAAGACCAGCAGGACCACGATCTCCATGGCCAGCACCAGGAACCCCACCCGGGCCGCCGCCCGTACGCCCCACAGGTTCAGCAGGGTCGTGACGACCACCGCGAGCGCCGTCCACACCCAGCGGGAGACCTCCGGGACCAGGGAGTTCATCGCTTGCCGAGCCCCGCGCGCGTGGGCGAACACCGACCCCGCCCGGGGGCGACTCGCACCATCTGCGCGTAACCCAACGCGGTGAACGCCATCGCCACGGTGGCGACGACATAGACGAGGGCGACGGCCCCCGTGCGACTTGGCGTCCAGGGTGCCGTGGACACCGAAGGGCGCCATGGGGGCGATGAACAGCAGCCCGTAGACGACGAGGTCCCGGAAGCCCAGGGTGCGCCGCAGGCCGCCGTGTTCCTCCTCGCCCGTCGCTCCCCCTGCGTCTGCCGGTCAGTCTTCCCGGGAAGGTCATGTGCACGCGATCTTTGACCGCCCGAAAGCGGCCTTACGATGGGACGCATGACTGCTTCGCCTGGCCGCCGTGTCCTGCTCGCCGCCCCCCGTGGCTACTGCGCGGGTGTGGACCGCGCCGTGATCGCCGTCGAGAAAGCCCTGGAGCAGTACGGCGCTCCGGTGTACGTCCGGCACGAGATCGTCCACAACAAGTACGTCGTACAGACCCTGGAGAAGAAGGGCGCCATCTTCGTCGAACGGACGGAGGAGGTCCCGCCGGGCAACATCGTCATGTTCTCGGCCCACGGCGTCGCCCCCGTCGTCCACGAGGAGGCCGCGCGCGGCAAGCTCGCCACCATCGACGCGACCTGCCCGCTGGTCACCAAGGTCCACAAGGAAGCGGTCCGCTTCGCGAACGAGGACTACGACATCCTCCTGATCGGGCACGAGGGCCACGAGGAGGTCATCGGCACCTCCGGCGAGGCCCCCGACCACATCACTCTCGTCGACGGCCCCTCGGACGTCGCCAAGGTCGAGGTCCGCGACGAGTCGAAGGTCGTCTGGCTCTCCCAGACGACCTTGAGCGTCGACGAGACCATGGAGACCGTCGACGCCCTCAAGGAGAAGTTCCCGCAGCTCATCTCCCCGCCCAGCGACGACATCTGCTACGCCACGCAGAACCGCCAGCTCGCGGTGAAGCAGATGGGTGCCGAGGCCGAGCTGGTCATCGTGGTCGGCTCCCGCAACTCCTCCAACTCCAAGCGGCTCGTCGAGGTCGCCAAGCTGGCCGGCTCCCGCGAGGCCTACCTCGTGGACTTCGCGAGCGAGATCGACGAGGCCTGGCTGGAGGGCGTGACCACGGTCGGCGTCACCTCGGGCGCCTCGGTGCCGGAGGTGCTCGTCGAGGAGGTCCTGGAGTGGCTGTCGCAGCGCGGCTACGGCGACGTGGAGCTCGTGAAGGCGGCCGAGGAGTCCATCACCTTCTCCCTCCCGAAGGAACTGCGGCGCGACCTGCGCGAGGAGGCCGCGACGCTGGTCGCGGAGCGCAAGGGGACCTCCCCGGCGTGACTGTCCGTCGTCCGTCGTAACGTAGGGCCATGCAGATCTTCGGCTTGGACATCGGCGGATCCGGGATCAAGGGCGCCCCTGTGGACCTGGACAAGGGCGACCTCACCCAGGAGCGCCACAAAGTGCTCACCCCGCACCCGGCGACGCCCGACGGCGTGGCCGACGGGGTGAAGCAGGTCGTGGACCACTTCGGGTGGACGGGCCCGGTGGGGCTGACCTTCCCGGGCGTGGTCACCGACGGATCCCACATCCGGACGGCGGCCAATGTCGATAAGAGCTGGATCGACACCGACGCGCGCGCGTTGTTCAGCGAGCGGCTCGGCGGGCTGCCGGTGACCGTGGTCAACGACGCGGACGCGGCGGGCGTCGCCGAGATGAACTTCGGCGCGGGCAAGGACCGCAAGGGCACCGTCATCCTGCTCACCTTCGGCACCGGCATCGGCAGCGCGGTCTTCGTCGACGGCGTCCTCGTCCCCAACTCGGAACTGGGCCACCTGGAGCTGCACGGCCACGACGCCGAGAAGAAGGCCTCCAGCAGGGCCCGGGAGGTCGAGGAGCTCACCTGGGAGCACTGGGCCCACCGTGTCCAGAAGTACCTCGCCCACGTCGAGATGCTCTTCTCGCCCGAGCTGTTCATCATCGGCGGCGGCGTCAGCCGCAAGTCCCAGAAGTTCCTGCCCCACATCGAGGGCATCAAGGCCGAGATCGTCCCGGCGCAGCTGCAGAACAACGCGGGGATCGTGGGGGCGGCGATGCGGGCGGCGCAGGGGTAAGGGGCCCACCGCGGAGTTGCGGGGGTGAAGGGGCAGGGGGGCCGGGCCCGGTGGGCGGCGCCGCCGGAGGCCACGGGCCACCGCCACCCGTCTCGGGCGGACGCCACGCCTACGGCCACCCGCTTCGGCGGCGCAGCCGTCGGCCGTGCCTTCTGGGTCGGCGGCTCGGGAGCCGTATTCGTGCCGTGCGTGGCGGGTTGGCGCGCTCGTGGGCGGTGCCGCCGGAGGCCACGGGCCACCGGCCACCCGTCTCGGGCGGACGCCACGCCTACGGCCACCCGCTCCGCCGGCGCAGCCGCTCACGCGGCCCCGGCTCACGCGGCCCCGGCTCACGCGGCCCCGGCTCATGCGGCCCCGGCTCACACGGTCCGGGAGCCGTTCCTCGTGCCGTAAGCCTGCGTGAGTGTCAGCGCGAGCGGTCCCGGACCAGGCGGATCCTGCGGACCAGTGCGATGAGGCCGGCGGCCAGCGTGCCGGCGTAGAGCCAGCCGGCCTGGGTGGCCAGCGCGGTGAACAGGCCCATCAGGCGGCCCGAGGTGCCGCCGCTGCTGTCGGCCACCGGGACGAGCCCGACGGCGAAGGCGATCGGCACGATGATCGGGGCGGTCAGCAGATCACCCCGGCGCATCCAGACCGACGTCAGCACACTGACCGGCACGAACAGCACGCCGTACAGCGTCAGCGACGAGCCGAACAGCAGGGAGACGAGGAAGCCGAGCACGACCATCAGCCCGGTGCAGAACAGGCCGCCGCCGAGCCCGGTGAGCCGGGGGTTGGGCAGCCGCCGCAGTGTCCGGACCACGGGCGGCGGCGGGCGGCGAGGCACCGGTGGCCGGCGCTCGCCGCGGGCCTGGGCGGGTAGCGGTGCTCCTTGGGCCGGGCGTCGTGTTCCGTTGTGCGGGGGTCGGGTCCTGTGTTGCTCCACTGGACCAACCTAGGTCTGTTTATGTGCGGAATCGCTCTTCGGACACGCCGTGGGAAAGACCTTGGCCATGCGTTCGACAGGGCCGCCGGAGGGCGCTGCGGCACGCCGTAGACTGGTGGATCGGCCCCCTGGCCGCCAGTCTCCTCACGTCTCCTCTCATGTACGGGAAGTCGCAACGTGTCGCTCACGATCGGAATCGTCGGCCTGCCGAATGTCGGCAAGTCGACCCTGTTCAACGCCCTGACCAAGAACGACGTGCTGGCGGCCAACTACCCGTTCGCCACGATCGAGCCGAACGTCGGCGTGGTCGGCGTCCCGGACCCGCGCCTGACGAAACTGGCCGAGATCTTCTCCTCCCAGAAGATCCTCCCGGCGACCGTCGACTTCGTGGACATCGCGGGCATCGTGAAGGGCGCCTCCGAGGGCGAGGGTCTGGGCAACAAGTTCCTCGCGAACATCCGCGAGTCCGACGCGATCTGCCAGGTCATTCGCGCCTTCAAGGACGAGAACGTCGTCCACGTCGACGGCAAGGTCTCGCCCAAGGACGACATCGAGACGATCAACACCGAGCTGATCCTGGCCGACCTCCAGACCATCGAAAAGGTCCTGCCCCGCCTCCAGAAGGAGTCGCGGATCAAGAAGGACGTCGTGGCGAAGGTCGCGGCGGTCGAGGCGGCGAAGGAGATCCTGGAGAAGGGCGACACGCTGTTCTCCGCGGGCATCGTCCAGGGCTCCGGCAACGAGGAGCTGCTGCACGACCTGCACCTGCTGACGACGAAGCCCTTCCTGTACGTCTTCAACGTCGACGAGGACGAGCTGGTCGACGAGTCCTTCAAGGACGAGCAGCGCGCCCTGGTCGCCCCCGCCGAGGCGATCTTCCTCAACGCCAAGCTGGAGGCGGACCTCGCCGAGCTCGACGAGGAGGACGCGATGGAGCTCCTGGAGTCGGTCGGCGCCGAGGAGCCGGGCCTCACCACCCTCGCCCGAGTCGGCTTCAACACCCTCGGCCTCCAGACCTACCTCACGGCCGGCCCCAAGGAGTCCCGCGCCTGGACCATCAAGAAGGGCGCCACCGCCCCCGAGGCCGCCGGAGTCATCCACACCGACTTCCAGAAGGGCTTCATCAAGGCGGAGGTCATCTCCTTCGACGACCTGGTGGAGACCGGCTCGGTGGCCGAGGCCCGCGCGAAGGGGAAGGCGCGGATGGAGGGCAAGGACTACGTCATGCAGGACGGGGACGTCGTGGAGTTCCGCTTCAACGTCTGACGACCATCAGGAACCTGTGTTCACCCGCTTCTCGGCGGGCGGGCACAGGTTTCTGTCCATGGAGGGGCGGGGAGCGTGGGGCGTGGCGAGCGGGACACGGTCGCGACGGGGGCGCGGCTGTACGAGGCGGCCCAGGCCGTGGTCGGGGACCATGAAAGGGCGGTGGAAGCGGCACGGGCGGCCCTGAAGCCGATCCACGACGCAGCGGTGCGGCGCGAGCTCGACACCATCCCTGTTGCCCGACTGCAGGACGTCACCGAAGGGCGGCTGCGGCTGGGCAGTGTCGAAAAGAGCGGGCTGCGCACAGTCGGCAGCGTGCTCGAAGCAGGCCCCTACCGGTTGCGGCAGATCCCCGGTGTCGGGCAGCGCACCGTCGACCAGATGCTCGCGGCCGCCCGCCGACTCGCCGAGGCCGTGCACGAAACCGTCGCCGTCCACATCGACGTGGACCGGCCGGAACCCCGCACCACCGCGCTCGTCACGGCCTTGCACGTACTGGTGGAGGCCGGTCCGGACGCCCGGCGCGCGGTCGACAAGGCCGCCGTCCTGTCGAAGCGGCTCCAGCCGTTGCTCACCGACGCCCGGCCCGCCGCCGGGCGCATCCGGATGCTCCTGGCGGGTCAGGAGAAGAAGGCTCGCGCGTCGGCGGCGGTCACCGAGATCCGGTCGCTGGTGGACGAGGCGGAACGGGCGGACCTGCCCGGGCTGTTCGCCCAGGCATCGGTGGACCTGCTCCGGGGGCCCTCGTCCGATGTCGCGGCGTGGGTCGACTTCGAACTCCGTTCCGCCGAGTACTACAGCCTGCTGGCCGAGATCTCCGGGCGGCCGCCGGACACGGCCGCCGCCGAGGGCTTCCTGCCGGACGAGATCGCCGAGCGGGTACGGACCCAGCGTCTCGACGACACCCACCGGCGGGTCTCGCTGCGCGGCTACCAGGCGTTCGGCGCGCGGTTCGCGCTCGCGCAGCGCAAGGTGATACTCGGCGACGAGATGGGGCTCGGCAAGACCATCCAGGCGATCGCGGTGCTGGCGCACCTGGCCGCCGGGGGAGAGAGCCGCTTCATGGTCGTCTGCCCGGCGAGCGTCCTCGTGAACTGGACACGGGAGATCGAGGCCCGCAGCGCCCTGCGTGTCATGGTGCTCCACGGCCCCGACCGACACCATGCGTTCGCCGACTGGAGGGAGCGGGGCGGGGTCGGGCTGACCACGTTCGACGCGCTGCGCGGCTTTCCCGCGCCGGGCGGTGGTGAGGTCGGACTGCTCGTGGTGGACGAGGCGCACTCCGTGAAGAACCCGAAGGCCAAGCGGTCCCAGGCGGTCGCCCTGTGGGCGGAGCGTTGCGGACGCGCCCTGTTCATGACGGGAACCCCGATGGAGAACAGGGTCGTGGAGTTCCACAACCTGGTCCGGATGCTCGACGGCGGCCTCGCGGACTCCCTCGGTGAACGGGACGCGTTGGCCGGATCGGTCGCCTTCCGCAAGGCCGTGGCCCCGGTCTACCTGCGGCGCAACCAGCAGGACGTGCTGACGGAACTCCCGAGTCTCCAGCAGACCGACCAGTGGGAGGAACTGAGCGCATCGGACGAGGAGGCGTACCGGGAGGCCGTGCGCGCGGGCAACTTCATGGCGATGCGCAGGGCCGCCTACCTGCGCCCCGAGAAGTCGGCCAAGCTGGACCGGCTCCGGGAGATCGTTCAGGAGGCCGGCGAGAACGGGCAGAAGACGGTGGTCTTCTCCTATTTCAAGGACGTACTGAGCGTGGTGCGGGAAGCACTCGCGGCCGCGTCCACCGCCGGCACTCCGTTGTTCGGCCCGCTCACCGGGGGTGTCCCGGCCGGACGGCGGCAGCAGATCGTCGACGACTTCGCCGGTGTTCCGGGTCCCGCGGTGCTCTTGGCGCAGATTCAGGCAGCGGGCGTCGGCCTCAACATGCAGGCCGCCTCCGTCGTTGTCATCTGCGAACCCCAGATCAAGCCGACCATCGAACACCAGGCGGTGGCCCGGGCCCACCGTATGGGGCAGGTCAGGCCGGTGCGTGTGTACCGTCTCCTCGCCACCGGGGGCGTCGACGAACGCATGGTGAAGATGCTGGAGGCCAAGACCCGTCTCTTCGATGCCTACGCCCGCCGCAGCGCCGTGGCCGAAGCCTCCCCGGACGCGATCGACGTGTCGGACACCGAGTTGGCACGACAGATCGTCGAGGAGGAACAGGCGCGTCTCGGCATGACGGACGAGAGGCTCACGGCCGCCGAGTGACTTGAGCCGACGGCCGACGGCCGACGGCGGATCGGGCGCCGGCTCCACCGAATCCACCGCGCTCCCGACACACCCTTGCAAACCGGTGACCGGTGACCGGTGCGAACGCGACCCGCGGCAACCCGGAAGCGTCCCGCGTGCACCCGCCGTCTCGTCGGCCCGGCCGCCGAGTGGGGCAGCAGCCCGATCCGGAACAAGCTCCCGGGGCCGGGAAAACCACGCCCCGTCAGACCGCCCCCGCCCCCGCCACCCACCGACAAGCCTGCGCGTACCCCCGCACCAGCGGCCGCCCCCCGTCCCCCTTCCGCCAGGCCAGCACGTACCTGCTCGGCCCGATTCCGCGCACCGGCCGGGTGACCACCCCGCCCAGGGTGATCAGGGGGGCGTTGCCGGCGGCCACCAGGCAGATGCCCAGGCCCGCGACGAGGGCCTCGTACGTCTCCTCGGTGCCCGCGATCTCCGCGCCGATGCGGGGCGGTCGGCCGGCCCGTTCGTCGAGGGCGAGCCAGAAGTCGCGCAGGGGGCCCGCGCTCGGCGGCAGCGCGAGGAACGGTTCGTCGGCAAGGTCGGCGAAGTCGACCTCCTCGCGGGCGGCGAGCGGGTGGCGGTCGGGGAGGGCGACCAGGCGGGGTTCCTCGGCGACCACGGTCCACCCGTAGCGCTCCTCGTCGGGCAGCGGCAGCCAGACGAACGCGACCTCCGTCTCGCCGTCCGCCAGTCCCGCGGTCGGGTCCTGCCAGCCCATCTGCCGCAGCCGTACGACCGCCTCCGGATGCGCGGCCGTGAAGCGGGAGCGGATCGCCGGGAGCAGGCCACCGCGGCCGGGGCTGGTGCTCATGCCCACGACCAGCGTGCCGCGCCCCGCCGCCCGGGCCGTCGCCATCGCGGCGTCCGCCGCCGCCCAGGCCGCCAGCACCTGCCGGGCGTGCGGCAGCAGTGCCTCACCCGCCTCGGTGAGCAGCACACCGCGCGGCTCCCGACGGAACAGCTCCACGCCCAACTGCCGCTCCAGCGCCCGGATCTGCTTGCTCAGCGCGGGCTGCGACACGTACAGGCGTTCGGCCGCTCGCGTGAAGTGCAGCTCCTCGGCCACGGCCACGAAGTAGCGCAGGTCCCGTACATGTACGTCGGTCGTCATAGCCATCGGTTATCACCGTGGGTCTTGGACGGGCAACCGACTTCCGCAGCAGGCTGGTTGGTGACACGACAGTCGAACCGCGAGGAGTCGTCATGAACAAGGTCTGGCTGATCACGGGCGCGAGCAGCGGGTTCGGGCGGGCGATCGCCGAGGCGGCCCTGGCCGACGGCGATGTCGTGGTGGGCGCGGTCCGCAGGCCCGAGGCGCTGGACGACCTGGTGGCCGCCCACCCCGACCAGGTGGAGGCGCTGCGTATGGACGTGACCGACACGGCCGCCGCGGAGGCCGCCGTACGGGACGTGGTGGCCCGGCACGGCCGGATCGACGTGCTGGTCAACAACGCGGGCCGCACGCATGTCGGCGCCTTCGAGGAGACCACCGAGGACGAACTGCGCGAGCTGTTCGACCTGCATGTCTTCGGGCCGGCGGCGCTCACGAGGGCGGTGCTGCCCTGCATGCGCGAGCGGCGTTCGGGGGCGATCGTGCAGATGAGCAGCATGGGCGGGCAGATGTCCTTCGCGGGCTTCTCGGCGTACAGCGGGACGAAGTTCGCGCTGGAGGGCATGTCCGAGGGGCTCGCCGACGAGGTGCGGGAGTTCGGCATCAAGGTGCTGATCGTGGAGCCGGGCGCCTTCCGTACCTCGCTGTTCGACGCGGGCCGTGCGGGAGTCAGTGCCGACAGCGGGGTCTACGCCAAGGTGAGTGAGACCCGCGGGTTCGTCTCCGGCGGCGACGGAACCCAGGCCGGCGACCCCGCGAAGGCGGCGGCGCTGATCCGCGCCGCCCTCGACGCCGAGGAGACCCCGCTGCGCCTGCCCCTCGGCGACGACGCGGTGACCGCCGTACTCGACCACCTCGACGGCGTACGGGCCGATGTCGCCGCCTGGGAGAAGAACACCCGGGCCACCGCCTTCGACGACTGACGGCCGACGGCCCGCACGCGGTCAGCGGAACGGCGCCGGTTCCGTGACCCACCCCGCCGCCAGCACCAGCCGCGTCTCGCGATGTACGGCGAGAAAGCCGAAGGGGCGGTCGAAGGCGGCCGTGACCACGGTCGACGTGTACCGACGGGTGGGCGGTACCCCACCCGGTGCCGCCGCGACCGCCGTCACCGCGGCCGCCTCGAAGCCGAGCGCGTCGAAGCGGGCCAGGACGGACTGCCGGGCGGAGCCGACGGCCAGGGGCGAGGAGCTGAGACCGGGGAAGTGGCCCTGTCGCGCGTCCCGTGCCGCCGTGAGCCCGAACAGCCCGTGCAGGTCCAGCAGATCGTGGTGCGCCCTTGCCTCGAACGCCGCCGTCGTCAGCTCCAGCGTCGGCTGCCGAGGACCGGCACACGGGCGCTCCTCCACCCGCAACCCCGGCCCCGCCGGCCCGTACGGAAGCAGCGACCCCCTGACGGCCGGACACGTGCCGTCGAGCGCGGCGGTGCCCGCCGCCAGCACCTGACCCGCCGTCATGTGCTCGTCACCGAGCAGGAGATGGACGTCGACGCCGTTGTCGCCGAGCACCTTCGCCTCGGTGACCCGGCCCTCGGGCGCGGCCACCACCGCGACCCGGTCCAGCCGCACGCTCCGACGGTTCAGCCCGCGCAGGGTGCGGTCCTGCCAGGGGCCCGCGGACGGCCGTACCGGACGCACCTCGAAGGGCCGCAGCCACGTGGTCCGCAGAGCCAGCGCGCTCGCCAGCACCAGTTCGGTGTCGTCCCGCACCTCCACCGGCATCCGCTCGATCAGCCCGCCCGTGCGCTTCGCCGCCCAGGCGTCCAGCTCCCGTCGGTCGAGGGCGGGATCGCCGGCGAGGACCCCGTGCGCGTCGGTGGGCAGCCCCGCCTCCCACTCCTCGCGCAGCTCCAGCGTCCGCTTGGTCCACAGGCCGAGCGCCGAGTCCAGCGCCTCCGCGTCGGCCAGCCCCTCGAGCAACTCCCGCGCCGCCGCGGCCGCTTGGTCCGCGGGCACCCCCAGCGCCCGTGCCAGCTCGGCCCGTGCCGTGCCCTGTGCCCCATCGGCCAGGAAGGCCAGCAGCGGCCACACCCCGGCGGCCGAGAACACGGTCCCCCCGGAAGACACCCCAGCCCACCGTGCCGTCAGCCCGTTCACCGCCAGGGTCGTCGTACCCGTGATCGGCATTCCACCCCCGCCCGCCCCGCGCATACCATGCGCCCTGTCGTACGTCAGTTCCCCACCACTGCCTGAACCAGGAGCACGGTACCCGTGTCCATACCCCCGCCCCCTGGGCCCCACCAGCCCGACCCCGCCCAGGGGCCGTCCCCGGCCCCCGACCCGTACGGGCCGCCGCCGCAGGGACAGCAGCCGTATGGGCAGCAGCCGTACGGGCAACCCTATGGTCCGCCGTATCAGACCTGGGGACAGGGCTACAGCCCCTACGCCCGCCCCTCCTCCGTCAACGGCCTCGCCGTCGCCTCCCTGGTGCTCGGCGTCCTGTGCTGCTTCCCGGCCGTGGGACTGGTGCTCGGCGTGATCGCGCTGGCGCAGATCAAGAAGAAGGGCCAGTCCGGCAAGGCGCTGGCGATCACCGGATCGATCCTGTCCTCGCTCGGACTCGCCCTGTGGGTGACGGCGCTCGCCACCGGCGGGCTCTCCGAGGCCTGGGACGGGTTCAAGAAGGGCGCGACGCAGGGCACGGCCTTCTCGGTGGTCAGGGGCCACTGCTTCGACGCGCCGGGGGAGTCCCTCGAAGGCCTGACCTACGACGTCGACGAGGTGCCCTGCGCGGGTGAGCACGACGGCGAGGTGTTCGGCGAGTTCACGATGACCGGCGGCTCCGCCTTCCCGGGGGACAACGCGGTCTCCGACGCCGCCGACCGGAAGTGCTCCCCGCTCCAGGACACCTACGCCATGGACACCTGGGCGCTGCCCGCGAACGTGGACGTGTACTACTTCGGCCCGACCCGGCAGAGCTGGCGCCTCGGCGACCGCGAGGTCACCTGCATCTTCGGCAACACCGACGACAACGCGACCCTGACCGGCTCGCTGCGCGCCGACGAGACCACGCTCGACACGTACCAGGTCTCTCTCCTGAAGTCCCTCAACGCCCTCGACACCGTGCTGTGGGAGGAGCCCGAGGACTACCCGGAGGACGACCTGGCCGGTTACCGGGACTGGTCGCGGGACGTCCACGACAGCTTCGGCGACCAGATCAAGGCCCTCCGCGCGCAGTCCTGGCCGACCAAGGCCGACAAGCAGGTCGCGGCCCTGGTGAAGGACATGGAGGACGCGCGCGACGAGTGGGCGAAGGCGGTCGACGCGGCCGATGACGACGACGTGGACGCCTTCTACATCCACTACGACAAGGGGTACGACTACGTCGACGGCCCCAGCACGGTCACCGCACGCAAGGCTCTGAGGCTGGCCACGAAACGGCCGACGGACGACGCCGACTACGGCGACGGGGGCGGCGAGTCGGGCGGCGGCGAACTCAATGTGTGATCGCCGCCATAGCGGGGAGAAAGTGCCTGCGTAAAGCCCCCCACCGGAACATGTCATCACATCGAGTGATTCTCTGGCCTCTGCTTGCATGGTCGAACCCACGGTTGCCACGCTGTTGCTGTCTGTACAACCTGATGGGAGCGGCCAGTGACATTCGGTGAGCAGCCGGCGTATCTGCGCGTCGCGGGTGATCTCCGCAAGAAGATCGTCGACGGTTCGCTGCCACCGCACACCCGCCTGCCGTCCCAGGCCCGGATCCGCGAGGAGTACGGCGTCTCGGACACCGTCGCGCTGGAGGCCCGCAAGGTGCTGATGGCCGAGGGCCTGGTCGAGGGCCGCTCCGGCTCCGGGACGTACGTCCGCGAGCGGCCCGTGCCCCGCCGTATCGCCCGCTCCGGTTACCGCCCGGCCTCCGGTGCCACCCCCTTCCGGCAGGAGCAGGCCGACGGGGAGGGGCGCGGCACCTGGGAGTCCAGCAGCCGGCAGACCGAGGCCTCGGTGGCCATCGCCGAGCGGCTCGCCATCCGGGCCGGTGACCGGGTGATGTGCACGAAATACGTCTTCCGGGAGGCCGGTGAGCCGATCATGCTCTCCACCTCCTGGGAGCCGCTCGCGGTCACCGGGCGCACTCCGGTGATGCTCCCCGAGGAAGGTCCCCTCGGCGGCATGGGCGTGGTCGAGCGCATGGCCGCCATCGACGTCGTCGTGGACAACGTCACCGAGGAGGTGGGCGCCCGCCCCGGCCTCGCCGAGGAGCTGCTCGCCCTGGGGGGTGTCCCCGGGCATGTCGTCCTCGTGGTCCACCGCACCTACTACGCCTCGGGCCGCCCGGTGGAGACGGCCGACGTGGTCATTCCGGCCGACCGCTACCAGGTCGCTTACCACCTCCCGGTGAAGTAGTGCGCGCCCCGGGGAAGTTGCCCGGGGCGAACACTCAACCGGCCCGCAGGCGAACGCCGTTCGAATTCGGCCGTTCTCGCAGGTCGACACCGCTGTTTCGGAGGCGTCCCCGACGGGAGTCATCGCCGTCCACCGGGGGCGTGTTCATCAGCGCGCGCCCCCTGTCGGAGGAGTCCGTCCTGGCTGGTTGCGTACCTCTTTGTGAAAACGCGTGTTCGCTGCGTAAAGGTTGGGCGTAGGCTCGGGCATATGCGGAGTGCGGTTTCCTTATCGGGTGGGGCCCGGCGCAGGTCGGGAAGGAGCGGTGGGGCGCAATGAACGACGGCACGATCACTCTTCCCTGGCTCGTCATACGACAGGACGACAACGGCAATCGCTACCGCGTGGGCAGGTACGCGACCCGGGCCGAGGCCCAGAAGATCGCCGACAGCCTCGATGCCCGCGGCCACAAACAGCTCTACTGGGTCGAGCGCATCGGCCCGAACGGCGCGAGTTCGGCCGACTGACGGAGCCTCCCGTAGGCTCCGGCGCATGACGGAACGGATCGTGGTGGTGGCGGCCGCCCTCTGTGACGGCGACCGCCTCCTCGCCGCCCGCCGCAGCGCACCTCCCGAACTGGCCGGACGCTGGGAGCTGCCGGGCGGCAAGGTGGAGCGGGGGGAGTCGCCGGAGCAGGCCTTGTCCCGTGAACTCCGCGAGGAGCTGGGCGTGGCGGCGGAGGTCGTGGAGCGCGTCCCGGGTGAGTGGCCTCTGAAGCCCCCCTACGTCCTGCAGGCGTGGAAGGCCCGCCTCCTCCCCGGCTCGCCGGACCCCGAGCCGCTACAGGACCACGACGAACTGCGCTGGCTGACGCCGGAGCAGATCTGGGACGTGCACTGGCTCGACCAGGACGTGCCGGCGGTACGGGAAGCCTTCAGGGGCGCCGCCGGGCTGTCACAAGGTGGCCGCTCCGCCGCGGGGCGCGACTGACCGCGACGCACCCGCACCCGCCCCGCAACAGAGCCCCCCGAGCTCTTAGGCGCCCCCTACTTACGCCATTCGGCACGGTACCGCGCCCCTGATATCGGGTATGTGCCCCTTAACCCCACGAAAGCGGACATGGGCTGGCCCGGGATGTGATCGGCGTGATCGACACCGAAGGCGACTGCGCCAAGTGGACGTTCCCGGCGGACCCGGGTGCCGTACGCGCTGCCCGGACGGCCGTCCGGGACCGGCTGGCCGCCTGGAATCTCGACGGCCTCGTTGACATCGCCGCCCTGCTGGTCAGCGAACTGGTGACCAACTCCCTGCGGCACGCCACCGGCCCCATCGGCGTCCGGCTGGTCCGCCCCGACGGTGTCGACGGCGTCCTGCTGGTCGAGGTCTCCGACCCCCTCCCCGACCCGCCCCGCGAACGCGTCGCCGACCTGGACGACGAGAGCGGCCGCGGCCTGCAACTGGTCGCCCACGCCGCCCACCGCTGGGGCACCCGCCCCGGCGTGACGGGCAAGACCGTCTGGTTCGAACTCTCGATGCCGGGATGAACAGGACCTGATCACGGTGAAGAACGCCAAGACGCCACGAAACGCCGAGAACCCCCAGAACGCCTGTACGACACCCCGCCCGCTGTCCATCGACTGGTTCAGGCCAGTGGCGGTTGTCGGCAGACGTGATTCGACGCCGTGTCCGCTGGTTAGAAGACTGGAAGTGTTGTCGCAGCCCGGACCGAAAACCGTCGGGATCGTGCTGTGATCGTGAACACCGTGTTGTGCGGCGCCGTAGTGCTGGATACTGCGGGCAGCCGCCCCCGGTGACCGGTACCGGACGCGGTGAGCTGGAGGGGACGGTTCGCGTGAGCGAGATACCAGCGAAGGCCACGGAGTCGAAGGACCCGTCGGACGGCGCGAGGGCGGAGGCCGCTGCTGCCGCCATGGCGCATGTCCGTCACGGTGACGGGCCGTCCGGTGACGCCATGTGGCAGAGCAGCCCGCCCGGCTCGATCTACGACTACATCAAGGTCGCGTCCTTCTCCATAGGCCCCGACGGCCTGGTCGAGCAGTGGAGCCTGCGCGCCGAGCAGCTCTTCGGTATCTCCGCCGAGCACGCCGTCGGCATGGACCCCATCGACGCCTTCATCGACCCGGACCTGCGCGCGCAGGGCCAGCGCAAGATGGCGGAGATCCTGGACGGCCGCGAGTGGACCGGAGTGGTCCCCTTCCGTGTGCCCCCGTCGGCGGCCGACGGCGAGAGTGGCCGCGAGGGCCTCGCCGAGGTCTACGTGATGCCGACGCGGACCGAGGAGGGCGAGCAGGCCGCGGTCTGCATCGTCGTCGACGTGCGCACGCTGCGCAGCATCGAGACCGATCTCGCCGCCTCGCAGGCGATTTTCGGTCAATCTCCTTTCGGGTTCGTGCTGATCGACCCCGACCTGCGGGTTCGACGCGTCAACTACCGGTTCGCCTCCCTCTTCGGGGGCAGCCCGGACGATCACCGCGGCAGGGGCGTCCACGACTATCTGCCGCGCCCCGAGGCCGAGCGGGTCACCGCGACCCTGCGCCGGGTCCTGGAGACCGGCGACTCCATCACCGACATGCATGTCACGGGCTTTCTGCCGGGCTCCGACGAGCGCCGCCACTGGTCCATCAACCTGTACCGGGTGCGCAGCGGGTCCGGCCGGCCCATCGGCATCGCCTGGCTGGGAACCGACATCACCGCCCGCCGCGCCGCCGCGCGTGAGGCCGCCGCCGCCCGACGCAACCTCGCCCTCCTGAACGAGGCGGGCGCCCGCATAGGCAACTCGCTCGACCTGGAGACCACGGCCCGCGAACTCCTCGACGTCGTCGTCCCCGGCTTCTGCGACCTGGCCACCGTCGACCTCTACCAGGGCCTGCTGGCCGGCGACGAGACCCCGCCGGGGCTCGCCGACGGCAGCGCCGAACTGCGCCGGGTCGCCTTCGCCAGCGCGGTCTCCGACGCCCCCTTCGCCGGCTCCGGCGCCCCCGTCTCGGTCGGCGCGGTCCACCACTACCCCTTCAACTCGCCCTGCGCGGACGCCCTGCGCACCGCCCGCCCGCAGTACATCCCGGCCGAGGAGGGCGGCCTCGTGCAGTCCACGCTCGCGGTGCCGATGGTCGCCCACGACACCGTCGTAGGACTCGCGCAGTTCTCCCGGACGAAGGGCAGCGAGCCGTTCGGGGACCGGGACCGGGATCTCGCGGTGGAGCTGGCGGCCCGGGCCGCGGTCTGTATCGACAACGCGCGCCTGTACCGGCGGGAGCACGAGCGGGCGCTGATGCTGCAGCGGTCCCTGCTGCCGCCCGGCGACCCGGTCGCCTCCGGTCTGGACATCGCCTGCCGCTATCTGCCCGGCAACTCCTCCGCGGACCGCCCCAGCGAGGTCGGCGGCGACTGGTTCGACGTCATCGAACTGCCGGGTCACCGTACGGCGTTGGTGGTCGGCGATGTGATGGGCCGTGGCCTGCGGGCGGCCGTGGCGATGGGTGAACTCCGTTCGGCGGTGCGCACCCTGGCCCTCCTCGACCTCGAACCGGCCGAAGTGCTCTCCGCGTTGGACGAGATCGCCCGCGGTCTCGG
Organism: Streptomyces sp. NPDC005402; assembly: GCF_040606575.1. NCBI lineage: Bacteria > Bacillati > Actinomycetota > Actinomycetes > Kitasatosporales > Streptomycetaceae > Streptomyces > Streptomyces sp. NPDC005402. The sequence goes on along the minus strand of NZ_JBEXFB010000013.1, from coordinate 109,709 downwards.
CGCCCCCGGCGGGGTCCAGCAGGCCACCCGCGCGGCCCGCCGCCCCCGTGAGGCGGACCTGTCCGAGGTGTACCTGGCGACCTGTGTCTACGCCGTCTACGACTCGGTGACCCGCCGCTGCACCTTCGCCAACGCCGGCCATCTGCCGCCCGTCCTGGTGGAGCCCGGCGAGGACGCGCTGATGCTCGACGTGCCGCCCGGCATGCCGCTCGGCGTCGGCGGCGAGCCCTTCGAGGAGGTCGAGGTCGAACTACCCGAAGGCGCCCTGCTCGCGCTCTACACGGATGGACTGGTCGAAAGCCGCGATCACCCCCTCGACGAAGGTCTCCAGGCGTTCGTAGGAGCGCTCACCGACCCCTCCGCCCCGCTGGAGGACGTCTGCGACCACGTCCTCAACACCCTCGACACCCACCACGGTGAGGACGACATCGCGCTGCTGATGGCCCGGGTCCAGGGCCTGCCCGCCGGCTCCGTCGGCGACTGGACGCTGCCGCGCGAGCCGCGCAGCGTGGGCCGGGCCCGCGAGTACGCCCGCGGCCAGCTGCTCAGCTGGGATCTGGAACCGCTGGTCGACACCACGGAACTCCTGGTCAGCGAACTGGTCACCAACGCCCTGCGGTACGGCGAGGGCGACATACGGCTACGGCTCCTGCTGGACCGCACCCTGGTCTGCGAGGTCTGGGACTCCGGCCTCGTCCAGCCGCGCCGCCGCCGCGCCCGCGACACCGACGAGGGCGGCCGCGGCCTGCAACTGGTCGGCCTCCTCAGCGCCGCCTGGGGCTCCCGGCGCACCCCGCGCGGCAAGACGGTGTGGTTCGAACTGCCGCTGCCGGACGGGGAGAACGGCATGGTGGACCCGGCGGAGGCACTGCTGAGCCTCTTCTAGGCGGGGTGCCCGCGCAGGCGTACGTCCCGTTCGGCGAGCTCACGCGCCTCGCGGGCCAGGACGTCCGCCCGCGGGAGATCGTCGGTCAGCCGCGCCTCCGCCAGCAGGACACGGGGCGCGGCACCGACCGCCTCGCGGTGGACGGTGACGTAGTCGTCCGCCGCGGCCACGGACTCCCGGGCGACCAGCAGCGCGGCCACCGCGAGCACCCCGGACCGGCCGGTCGCGAGCGGCGCGGCCGCGTGCACGATCCGGCGCAGGACACCCAGCGGGTCGTACGGCTGCCCGGACGTCGTCTCCTGTCGTACGGCGGCCAGGACCGCGTCGGCGTGCAGGAGACGGGCGTGGGTCTCACCCTCGTGCGCGGTGCCGTCGCGGAAGGGGGCCAGCTCCGCCTCCGCGCCCGTGAGGGCCGACGGGATCAGCCGGGCGGCCTCGGTGAGCGCCGAGCGCAGCCGGGTCACGGCCGTCACCAGTACGTCCGCCCGGGCGATCGCGGTCTCCGCCGCGCGCAGGTGCTGGGCCGCCTCGTCCGGCCGGCCGGAGGCGGTGGCCTGGTGGGTCCGGTTGAGGTGGACGGTGGCGGTGACCAGGTGGTCCTTGGCCAGCTCGACATACCCGGTGACGGAGTCGTGCGTGAGCGTGTTCCCCGCCTCGGCCGTGCGGGCGGTCAGCTCACGGAACCGGGTCTCGGCCGAGGCCAGGGCCGTAGCGGGGTCGCGGTCCAGCCCCCGCAGGGCGCCCAGGCTCTCCGCCGCGCCGGTCAGCCGCCGCTCGGCCTCCTCGCAGCGGCCCACGACACCGGCCAGGGCGGCCGCCTCCTCCGGTACGCCCTCCTCGTAGCGCCGCCGTATCGCGCACGCGGCCGCCAGCTCGGCCTCCGCCGCCTCGGCCGCCCCGGCGAAGGGGGCCATCGCCCCGGGGCCCGACCCGGCCTCGGCGAAGACGAGTTCCTCGCGGAAGGCGCGGAGACGGTTGTCGGCGTCGACCAGCGCGGCCCGGGAGCGGTCGTCGAGGCCGGCGAGCGGGGGCGCGGCCGCGGGGGAGGGGTACGCGCCGACGTGGGTCGTGCCGGCGGCCGCCGGTGTCGTACGGCTGCGGGCGCGGCGGATCCGGCGGACGGAGCCGTAGGCGGCCAGGACCACCACCACGGCGAGGGCGGCCACCGGCAGGACGAGGTCGGTGCCGGAGGACTCGTCCTCGGCCGGGGCGGCGGCGCTGACCCGGGCGCCTGCAACCGGAGCGTCGTCGTTGATCGTCATCCACGGCAACACCAGCCACACGACCCCGACCACCACACCCAGCAGGGCATGCGCCACCCGCACGGATATGTGCGAGCGGCCGCGCCGCGGTCGGCCCCGTATCAAGGATGGCGTCACGTTTCGGAGCGTATGGGCCTGAATGCGGGGGCGCGAGCGGGGCGGGACGGGTGGGGGTACGGGAGCGGACGGGGGAGCGGATGTCACAGGCGCAGGACCTACAGGCCGACGGGGACGGTGAGGCGGCGAAGGAGGCACGGGCGCCGAAGCCGAGACGCCGCCGCTGGATCCGCCGGGCCCTCCTCGGGCTCGCGATCGTCGTCCTCCTTCCCCTCCTGACCGTCGCCGCCGCCCTCCGCCTCAACTACGCCGGAGACCCCGCCGACGGCACCCGCACCCGCGGCAAGGACGCGATCTGGCTCGGTCACGCCTGGGTGGACGGCCGCAAGACCGACGCCGACGTCACCGCCCTGGCCCGGCGCCTGCGGGACACCGGGATCCGGGACCTGTACGTCCACGCGGGGCCCCTGGAAGACGACGGGACGCTGCCCGGGTCGGCATACCCGAAGGCGCGGTGGCTGATCGGGGCCGTGCACAAGGCGGCCCCTGGCATCCGCGTCCAGGCCTGGCTGGGCGACAAGCTCGCCACCGAGAGCCCGGACGGCATGCGCCTCGCCGAGAAGGACACCCGCGCCGCCGTCGTCCGGTCCACCCGGCAGATCCTCGCCGCCGGATTCGACGGAGCCCACTTCGACCTGGAGCCCCTGCACTCCGGCGACGAGCACTACCTCGACCTCCTCGACGCCCTCCACCGGGTCACCCGCGCCCATGGCGTCCCCCTCTCGGTCGCCGCCCACCAGATCGACCCCCTCCCCGCGCTGCACTCCGTCGCCGGGACGCTCGCCGGACACCCCAAGTGGTGGTCCCAGGCCTACTTCGGCCAGGTCGCGCGCCGGGTCGACCAGATCGCGGTGATGTCGTACGACACGAGCACGCCGTTGCAGAGCCTGTACGGCGGCTATGTGGCCCAGCAGACCGCACTGGCCCTGGAGGTGACCCCCGACTCCACCGACCTGCTGATGGGCCTGCCCTTCTACCGGGAGAACAACTTCGACCACTGGGCCCACGCCGAGACCGTCCCCGCGGCCGTCCGGGGCGTCCGCCTCGGCCTCTCCCGCACGGACGCGACCCGCGCGAACTTCGGCGTGGCACTGTACGTCGACTTCGCGGCGACGGAAGCGGACTGGACGGCGTACGAGAGGGACTGGGCGCGGTAGAGCCCCGCCGGGAGTGCCGCCACGTGCCGTCTCGCGTCCTGCGGCTCCGTCGTGGCTGGTCGCGCAGTTCCCCGCGCCCCTGAGGGCGTTGACGGGACCGAGGCGCCGATCTGCCCGCCTTCGCCGGCGCGCTCCCTGGCCGCGATCACCAACGGTTTGGCCGTGTTCGCCGCCGGGCTGTACGTCCAGCGGCGGGCCATGAAGCCGGCCAGGGCTAGGAAGACCTCCTCCTGATCTTCGAGCCCAGCCACACCAGCGGGTCGTACTTGCGGTCGACGGCCCGTTCCTTCAGGGGGATCAGCGCGTTGTCCGTGATCTTGATGCCCTCGGGGCACACTTCCGTGCAGCACTTGGTGATGTTGCAGTAGCCGAGACCGTGCTCGTCCTGGGCCGTCTTCTTGCGGTCCAGGCCGGTGTCCTCGGCCGCGTCCAGCGGGTGCATGTCCAGCTCGGCCACCCGCATGAGGAACCGCGGCCCCGCGAAGGCGGTCTTGTTCTCCTCGTGGTCGCGGACCACATGGCAGGTGTCCTGGCACAGGAAGCACTCGATGCACTTGCGGAACTCCTGCGAGCGGTCCACGTCCTCCTGCATCATCCGGTACTCGCCGAGGCCGACACCGGACGGCGGCACGAACGCCGGGACCTCGCGCGCCTTCTGGTAGTTGAAGCCGACGTTCGTGACCAGGTCACGGACGACGGGGAAGGCCCGCAGCGGAGTGACGGTGATCGTCTCCTCCGGGGTGAACACCGACATGCGGGTCATGCACATCAGCCGGGGCCGCCCGTTGATCTCCGCCGAGCACGAACCGCACTTGCCCGCCTTGCAGTTCCAGCGGACGGCGAGATCGGGCGCCTGGGTGGCCTGGAGGCGGTGGATGATGTCCAGCACCACCTCGCCGTCGTTGACCTCGACCTTGAAGTCCTCGAGGTCGCCGCCCTTCACATCGCCCCGCCACACCTTGAAGTGGGCCGTGTAGCCGCTCATTCGTACAGCTCCTCTTCGGCGAGGTACTTGACCAGCTCCTCCTTGTCGAAGAGGGCGAGCAGGTCGGCGCGGATGGGGTCGGTGGTCTCGCGGGTGAGATCGATCTGGCCCCGGACCGGGTCCGTGGCCGCCAATCCGCCCGTCGGGTCGGTCAGTCGGCACAGCAGGTTGATCCGGCGCCACTCACGGTCCATCGCCGGATGGTCCTCGCGGGTGTGGCCGCCGCGCGACTCGGTCCGCTCCAGCGCGGCCCGCGCCACACACTCGCTGACCAGCAGCATGTTCCTGAGGTCCAGCGCGAGGTGCCAGCCCGGGTTGAACTGCCGGTGCCCCTCGACCCCGGCCCGCCGGGCCCGTACCCGAAGATCCGCGAGCTTCTCCAGGGCCTGCTCCATCTCGCCTTCGCGGCGGATGATGCCGACCAGGTCGTTCATCGCCTGCTGGAGTTCCTGGTGAAGGGTGTAGGGGTTCTCCGGAGGCCCTACGGCGGGCTCGGTGCCCTCCGCCGAGAACGGCCGCAGTGCCTCGGCCGCCGCCGCGTCGACCTGGGTCTCGTCCACCGGCGGACGGGCCGCCGCGAGCCCGGTCGCGTACTCCGCCGCGTGCCAGCCCGCCCGGCGCCCGAACACCAGGAGGTCGGAGAGCGAGTTGCCGCCCAGCCGGTTCGAGCCGTGCATGCCGCCCGCGACCTCACCGGCCGCGAACAGGCCCGGCACCCCGCGCGCGGCTGCCGTGTCCGACTCGACCGCGATACCGCCCATCACGTAGTGACAGGTGGGGCCGACCTCCATCGGCTCGGCCGTGATGTCGACGTCGGCCAGCTCCTTGAACTGGTGGTACATCGAGGGGAGCCGGCGGCGGATGACCTCGGCGGGCATGCGTGTCGACACGTCCAGGAAGACCCCGCCGTGCGGGGAGCCGCGGCCCGCCTTCACCTCGGAGTTGATCGCCCTGGCCACCTCGTCGCGGGGGAGCAGCTCCGGGGGACGCCGGTTGTTGTTCGGGTCCTCGTACCAGCGGTCGCCCTCCTCCTCCGACTGGGCGTACTTCTCCTTGAAGACGTCGGGGATGTACTCGAACATGAACCGCTTGCCCTCGGAGTTCCTGAGCACCCCGCCGTCGCCACGGACCGACTCGGTGACGAGGATGCCCTTCACCGACGGCGGCCAGACCATGCCGGTCGGATGGAACTGCACGAACTCCATGTTCAGCAGGGGCGCGCCGGCGAGCAGCGCCAGCGCGTGGCCGTCGCCGGTGTACTCCCACGAGTTCGACGTCACCTTGAAGGACTTGCCGATGCCACCGGTCGCGATCACGACGGCCGGGGCCTCGAGGACGAAGAAACGGCCGGTCTCACGGTCGTAGGCGAAGACACCGGAGACGCGGGAGCCGTCCTTGAGGATCCGGGTGACCGTGCACTCCTGGTAGACCTTCAGGCGGGACTCGTACGCGCCGGTCTCGCGGTGGTCCTCCTGCTGCAGGGAGACGATCTTCTGCTGGAGCGTGCGGATCAGTTCGAGGCCCGTGCGGTCGCCGACGTGGGCGAGGCGCGGATACTCGTGGCCGCCGAAGTTGCGCTGCGAGATCCGGCCGTCCTTCGTACGGTCGAACAGGGCGCCCCAGGTCTCCAGCTCCCAGACCCGGTCCGGGGCCTCCTGGGCGTGCAGCTCGGCCATCCGCCACTGGTTGAGGAACTTCCCGCCGCGCATGGTGTCGCGGAAGTGGACCTGCCAGTTGTCGTTCGAGTTGGCGTTGCCCATGCTGGCCGCGATGCCGCCCTCGGCCATCACCGTGTGCGCCTTGCCGAACAGCGACTTGCAGATCACGGCGGTACGGGCACCGCGCTCGCGGGCCTCGATGGCGGCACGGAGACCGGCACCCCCGGCGCCCACCACGACGACGTCCCACTCCTGCCGGTCGACCACGGACATCAGAAAAACCTCGGATCGTCGAAAGCGCCGGAGGCGACCAGGAACACGTAGAAGTCGGCGAGTGCCACGCTCACCAGCGACGCCCAGGCCAGCTGCATGTGCCGGGCGTTGAGCTTGCCCACGAACTGCCAGGCCCGGTAGCGCGCGGGGTGTTTGGAGAAGTGCTTCAGCTTGCCGCCGACGATGTGCCGGCAGGAGTGGCAGGAGAGGGTGTACGCCCAGATCAGCGCGATGTTGACCAGGAACACCAGGGTGCCGAGGCCCATGTGGCCCCACTCGTACTTCTCGTTGCGGAACGCGAGCACGGTGTCGTAGGTCAGGATCCCGGCGACCAGGATCGCGGCGTAGAAGAAGTACCGGTGGATGTTCTGCAGGATCAGCGGGAAGCGGGTCTCACCGGTGTACTTCTTGTGCGGCTCGGCCACCGCGCAGGCCGGCGGGGACGCCCAGAAGCCCCGGTAGTAGGCCTTGCGGTAGTAGTAGCAGGTCAGGCGGAAGCCGAGCGGGAAGATCAGGATGATGATCGCGGGGGAGATGCCCCACCAGCCGCCGAAGAGCTCCCAGTTGGGGCCGTGGCGCATGGGCGCGCAGCGCTCGGCGAGGCACGGCGAGTAGAACGGCGAGACATACGGGGCCGCGTAGTAGTCCGTGTCGGCGAACGCCCGCCAGGTGGAGTACACGATGAAGGCGAGCAGCCCCGCGGCCGTGGCCGCGGGTGCCAGCCACCAGCGGTCGGTGCGCAGGTGCGGAGCGTCGATCGCGGCGCGCGTACCGGTGCGTACGCCGCCGCGGACGCTATGGGATTCGGTGTCGGGAGGTTCCGTACCAGTGGCCAACGCTTGACTCCGGTCGGGTTCAGGGGGCTCGGCGGTCGCGGGCGCCGAGTCCCTCGTCGTCCGAGTCCGTCCACAGGGTGTTGTCGTACGGGGTGTCGGAGATGGAGACGAGATCCGGGCGGCGGGCCTTGGCGAGCGCCGGATCGGTCTCCCTCAGCAGCGCGAGGCTCTCGCGGAGCCGGTCCGCGTCGATGCGGACGCGGCGCATCTCCAGACCTCCGCTGCCCAGCTGCTGCTCCAGGCGCTTGACGTACCTGAGCACCTCGTCGAGCGAGCGCTGGGCCGCTGCCAGTTCGTCGTGCACGGACATGACGTGACCTCACTTCCGTGGGCGGGGTTGCCCTGGACGGGAACGGTCATGCGCCTGCGAGTGTTGCGCGTCACACCTGCCGGTGTGAAGGGACGTGCATGGATTGGCGGATCGTGTGCCTCCGTGCGCGCCCCTCGTGCGCCGTCGATTGCGCCGCACGGGTGGGCTTCCCGGTCGTTGTCGCCGTGTCGCCGTCCGTTGCCGAACCCTTTCCTCTTCAGTGGCCGCAATAGATGTGATCAGCTCCATATACCGCCAAAAGTGATCATAACGCCCGCGGCTCCCGGAGGTAAGCAGAGATGTCCCACAACGGCGTCGCACTGCGCGCGGTCACGCGCTCGGTCGGTTTCCTCACCGCGGGCGCGCTCGCGGTGACCGCGCTCTCCGGGTGCAGTTCCGAGGACAAGGCGAGCAAGCCGCTCGCGGAGCAGGACATCGCGCCCGCCGCCCGCGACCAGGTCACCGACGGCGGCACCCTGCACTGGGCGGTGGACGCCGTACCGGAGACCCTGAACACCTTCCAGGCGGACGCGGACGCGACCACCACGACCGTCGCCCAGGCGGTCCTGCCCTCGATGTACCGGCTCGACGCGAACGGGCGGCCGCAGATCAACCCCGACTACCTGGAGTCGGCCAAGGTCGTCGAGACCGAGCCCAAGCAGGTCGTGCTGTACAAGCTGAACCAGCAGGCCGTGTGGAGCGACGGCCGGGAGATCGGCGCCGCCGACTTCGCCGCCCAGTGGCGCGCCCTGTCCGGCAAGGACTCCGCGTACTGGACCGCCCGCAACGCCGGCTACGAGCGCATCGACAAGATCGAGCGCGGGGCCAACGACCTGGAGGTCCGGGTCACCTTCGCGCGGCCGTACGCCGACTGGCGCTCGCTGTTCTCGCCGCTGTACCCGAAGGACGTCATGGGCAGCCCGGACGCCTTCAACGACTCCGCCCGCAAGAAGCTCAAGGTCACCGCCGGTCCCTTCCAGGTGAAGAAGGTCGACCGCAAGGAGGACGAGGTCACCCTCACCCGCAATCCGCGCTGGTGGGGCCACCCCGCCAAGCTGAACGAGATCGTGCTGCGCGCCGTACCGCGCGACAAGCGGGTCACCGCGCTGGCCGCCGGCACGATCGAGCTCGCCGAGATCGACCCCGAGGCGCTCGGCCGCATCGGCCTCGCCGCCCGCGCGGGAGCCAAGGCCGGCCGCAGCCCGCTCGCGGGCCCGGGCGGACTTCCCGACCGCCGCTCCGGCGGCAACCTGGGAGCCGCCGACGCGCTGCGCGCCTGGGCCGTCGCCCACGGGGACGACGAGGAGGCCGCCGACGAGGAGATCAGCGCCCGGCAGAAGGAGCGCAAGGCGCTCGCCGCGTACGCGCGTGAGCAGGCGGCCCTCAAGGGCTTCGAGGTCCGCAGGTCCCTGGAGCCCGCCTACACCCAGCTCGCCCTCAACGGTGCCTCGGGGCCGCTCGCCGACGAGCGGGTGCGTCGGGCCGTGGCCCGCGCCATCGACCGCAAGGCGCTGGCCGGCGTCGTCCTCTCGCCGCTCGGACTGCCCGCCGTGCCGGTCGGCAGTCACCTCGCGCTCTCCGGCCAGGACGCCTACGCCGACAACAGCGGCGCCATCGGCGGGCCGGACACCAAGGAGGCCCGGGCGCTGCTCGCGGACGCCGGGTGGGTGGCCGGCGGGCCGGTCGAGAAAGAGAAGAAGAAGAAGGGCGGGAAGGCGGCGGGGACCGAAGGCAAGAAGGCCGGACGGGACTCCGCGGACGGGGACCGGGACGGGGACGATGGGGCGTACATCGTCGGCGAGGACGACAAGAGTGACGACAAGGACCCCAAGGACCACCGCAAGGGCGCGGACGGCCCGCGGCATCTCGCCCAGGACGGCAAGCAGTACACGAACAAGCTGAAGCAGGGCGGCGCGCCCGGGGCGTACGCCCCCAAGGGCACCGCGGCTCCCGCGGACGCGGCGACGAAGGTGCTGGCCAAGAACGGCAAGGCGCTCGCCCTGCGGTTCGTGCTCCCGTCGGGGCCGGGGTCCGAGACGTTGCGCACAGTGGCCGGGCGGATCTCCTCGATGCTGGAGAAGGTCGGCATCCGGACCGCGATCTCCAAGGTCTCCGACGAGAGCTACTTCAAGGACCACATCGCGTCCGGGCAGTACGACCTCGCGCTGTACTCCTGGCCGGCGTCCGCCTTCCCCGCCACCGACGCCCGCCCGATCTTCGCGAAGCCGGTGCCGGCCGCGGACGGGTCGCTGAACGTCGAGCAGAACTACACCAGGGTCGGCACTGACCAGGTGGACCAGCTGTTCGACCAGGCCCTCGCCACGCTCGACGAGGGGAAGAGCCGGAGCCTGATCCGCAAGGCCGACGCCCGGATCTGGGCCGCCGCCGGATCCATCCCGCTGTACCAACGGCCACAGCTGACGGCCGCGAAGAAGAACGTGGTGAACGCCGGTTCCTTCGGATTCCAGACGCCGGTCTACGAGGACATGGGCTTCCTGAAAAAGGGCGCGAAGCCGTTGTCCGGCCCCTCCGCCAACTGAGCCCGGCGAGCCGCCACCCATGAGGCAACGTACGATGGGGTGAGGCCGTGGCGTGTCAAGCCCGGCAGGCCCGCGTCACACGGACGTACGCAGCAGGGCCTTCTCACCACTCTGGGAGTACGCCGCAATATGGCCACGCGCCACGACATCCGCAACGTCGCCATCGTCGCCCACGTCGACCACGGCAAGACGACCCTCGTCGACGCCATGCTGAAGCAGGCCGGTGCCTTCGCCGCGCACGCCGCCGAATCGCTCGACGACCGCATGATGGACTCGAACGACCTGGAGCGTGAGAAGGGCATCACGATCCTGGCCAAGAACACGGCCGTGAAGTACCACCCGAAGGATGGCGGCGAGGTCGTCACCATCAACATCATCGACACCCCGGGCCACGCCGACTTCGGCGGCGAGGTCGAGCGTGGTCTGTCGATGGTGGACGCGGTGGTGCTGCTCGTCGACGCGTCCGAGGGCCCGCTGCCCCAGACCCGCTTCGTGCTGCGCAAGGCGCTGCAGGCCCGGCTGCCCGTCATCCTCTGCATCAACAAGACGGACCGCCCCGACTCGCGCATCGACGAGGTCGTCAACGAGGCGTACGACCTCTTCCTCGACCTCGACGCCGACGAGGACCAGATCGAGTTCCCCATCGTCTACGCCTGCGCGCGTGACGGTGTGGCCTCGCTGACCAAGCCGGAGGACGGCACCGTCCCGGCCGACAGCGACAGCCTGGAGCCGTTCTTCTCCACGATCCTCTCGCACGTCCCGGCTCCCGAGTACGACGAGGCGGCCCCGCTCCAGGCGCACGTCACCAACCTGGACGCCGACAACTTCCTCGGCCGTATCGCGCTGCTCCGCGTCGAGCAGGGCGAGCTGCGCAAGGGCCAGACCGTCACGTGGATCAAGCGCGACGGCACGATGTCCAACGTGCGGATCACCGAGCTGCTGATGACCGAGGCGCTCACCCGCAAGCCCGCCGAGAAGGCCGGCCCGGGTGACATCTGCGCGGTCGCCGGTATCCCCGACATCATGATCGGCGAGACCCTCGCCGACCCCGAGAACCCGATCCCGCTCCCGCTGATCACGGTCGACGAGCCCGCGATCTCCATGACCATCGGGACGAACACCTCGCCGCTGGTCGGCCGCGGCGGCACCGGCAAGGGCGCCGACGCGAAGGCGGCCGTCAAGGACCGCAAGGTGACCGCCCGTCAGGTCAAGGACCGTCTGGACCGCGAGCTGATCGGTAACGTCTCGCTGCGCGTCCTGGACACCGAGCGCCCCGACGCCTGGGAGGTCCAGGGCCGGGGCGAGCTCGCGCTCGCCATCCTGGTCGAGACCATGCGCCGGGAAGGCTTCGAACTGACCATCGGCAAGCCGCAGGTGGTCACCAAGGAAGTCGACGGCAAGGTGTACGAGCCCGTCGAGCGCATGACCATCGACGTGCCCGAGGAGCACATGGGCGCGGTCACGCAGCTCATGGGCGTCCGCAAGGGCCGTATGGACAACATGTCGAACCACGGCTCCGGCTGGGTGCGCATGGAGTTCGTGGTGCCCTCCCGCGGTCTGATCGGCTTCCGCACGGAGTTCCTGACCCAGACCCGCGGCACCGGCATCGGCCACTCCATCCACGAGGGCTTCGAGCCCTGGTTCGGCACCCTGCAGACCCGTAACAACGGCTCGCTGGTCGCCGACCGCTCCGGTGCCGTCACCGCCTTCGCGATGACGAACCTCCAGGAGCGCGGCGTGCTGTTCGTGGACCCGGGCACCGAGGTCTACGAGGGCATGATCGTCGGTGAGAACTCGCGCGCCGACGACATGGACGTGAACATCACCAAGGAGAAGAAGCTCACGAACATGCGGTCGTCCTCGGCCGACTCGTTCGAGGCGATCGTCCCGCCGCGCAAGCTCTCCCTGGAGCAGTCCCTGGAGTTCTGCCGCGACGACGAGTGCGTCGAGGTGACCCCGGAAGCGGTGCGCATCCGTAAGGTCAACCTGGACGCCCGCGAGCGCGCCCGCGCCGCGAGCCGCGCCAAGCACGGCTGACCGAACCGCCGGCGACAGTCGGTAGCCCGGTTCTCCGCCACTCGGGGAACCGGGCCTTCGGTGTGCCCACGAAAGCCTGTCCGCGATCTATGAGACAGCGTCCGGATATCGGTAAGGACCCGATCGTGTTTCGGACATGTGAACCGAAATCCATTGCGGTATGTCCGTTTTGACGGTCTGTCCGCTCACGTGTCAAGCGCGACCAGGTGTCAATCTTTGCAATTTTTCCTCAAAATATCGCCGGTAGGGAGATCCCTATGTCTTCCGCCCTTGACGCGCGTTGAACACTTTGGCGAAAGTTCCCCCAAACCACAGAACCTGCCGGTATCTGTGCTGCGCTCAACTCTCCAACCCCCCGGGGGAAGTACACACATGACCAGTCCAGTCGCCTTGGACCCCGAGCTCGAGTCGAACGCCGAGCCTGTCAAGGCCGAGCAGAAGCTCGAGGGTCGCTCTCCCGGCCAGTTGATGTGGCAGCGCTTCAAGCGTGACCGTACCGGGGTCATCTGTGCCGTGGTAGTGATTTCTTACTTCGTGGTCTCGCTGCTCGCGCCGCTGCTGGTCAAGCTGAGCGGAACCGACCCGTACACGCTGTACGGGCAGGACCCGACCTACGCGGACAAGCCGATCCTGGACCAGTTCGGGCTTCCGCTCGGCTACTTCGGCGGCGTCTCGGGAGACCACTGGTTCGGTGTGGAGCCGCAGTTGGGCCGTGACCTGTTCGCCATGCTCGTGTACGGCATGCGGACGTCGCTGTTCATGGCGCTCGGTGTGACCGTCCTGCTGATGGTCACGGGCGTGATCATCGGTCTGATCGGCGGCTACTTCGGTGGCCGTACCGACTACTGGATCGGCCGGGTCACCGACTTCTTCCTGTCCTTCCCCCAGCAGCTGTTCTTCATCGCCTTCATGCCCGTGGTCACCGCGTTCTTCGTCGACCCGCGGGAGGAGACCCCCACGTACTTCCGCGCACTGGCGATGCTGATCGTGCTGTGGCTGCTGGGCTGGATGGGTATGGCGCGGCTGGTTCGTTCCACCGTGCTGTCCCTGCGTGAGCGGGAGTTCGTCGAGGCCGCCAAGGTCTCCGGCGCCTCCCCCTGGCGGATCGTCCGCAAGGAGATCCTGCCGAACGTGGTGACGCCGATCCTGGTGCAGTTCACGTACCAGCTGCCCAGCACCATCCTCACCATCGCCTTCCTTTCCTTCGCCGGAGTCGGGTTCGTCGAGCCGACTCCGGACTGGGGACGACTGTTCGCCGCCGCTGCCAACTACACCGAGCAGGACCCGGCGTTCCTCTTCTTCCCCGGCCTGGCGCTGGTGATCTTCGTTCTGGCCTTCAACCTCCTCGGAGACTCGGTCCGGGACGCTTTCGACCCCAAGTCCGGGCGCTAACTCGTCCATTGGTGGGGGGTGGCTGCCGCCCCCGCGTCGGCCTACCAGCCGCGTCAGGCAGTACTCATGGATAACAACCGACAGGTAGGTATTCGCCTCATGAAGCCCATCAGCTCGCGCAGAGCGCGCGCCGTAATCGTCGCCCTCGCAGCCGGTTCCCTGGCTCTCACGGCCTGCTCCAAGAACGAGGGCGGCGACTCCGGTACCGACTCGAAGAAGGACCAGAGCGAAGCCTCGGTCCAGTCGAAGGCGGTCACCTACGCCGACGCCGCGGGGTCGACGGGTCCTGCCGAGGACATCCCGGGCGCCAAGGCCGGCGGCACGATCAACGTGTACCAGGAGGCGGGTCTCTCGCACCTGGACCCGGGCCAGATCTACGTCTCCGACGCCGGTCAGGTCGCCAACCTGCTCTTCCGTCGCCTGACCCAGTTCAAGGAGGACGGCAAGGGCGGCGTCACGGTCGTCGGTGACCTCGCGACCGACTCGGGCAAGTCCTCGGACGGGGGCAAGACCTGGACCTTCACGCTGAAGGACGGCATCAAGGACGAGAAGGGCGCGGCCATCACGTCCGCCGACGTCCGCCACACCGTCGAGCGACAGTTCGCGAAGTTCATCTTCGACGGCCCGCCCTACCTCCAGACCTGGCTCGCCGGCAGCAAGTACGCCTCCGACTACCGCAAGCTCCTGCCGGGCGGCGGCTTCGACGGCAAGCACCTGCCGGCCTCCGTCCTGGACACCCCGGACGACAAGACCGTCGTGTTCCACTTCGACCAGGCTCGCCCGGACCTGCCGCAGACGCTGGCCATGGCCGGCTACGCCGTCGTCCCGGAGAAGACGGACACGAAGGAGAACTACGACAAGGCCCCGGTCGCCACCGGCCCGTACAAGATCGTCTCGAACAAGGTCGGCAAGGAGCTCGTGCTCGCGAAGAACACGAACTGGGACCCGAAGACCGACTCCGTCCGCCACCAGTACCCGAACGGTTTCGACTTCCAGTTCGGCATCACCGAGTCGACCCAGACCAAGCGTCTGATCGCCGACCAGGGCGCGGACAAGAGCGCCATCCAGCTCACCGGCGGCGTCGAGGCCACGCAGATCCAGGACGTCATCGGCAACGCGGCCGTCAGCAAGCGGACGGTCAAGGGCTACCAGCCCTACGTCATGCAGCTGACCTTCAACCTGACCCGTATGAAGGACCTGAAGGTCCGTCAGGCCATCACCTACGCGGTCAACTCCAAGTCGCTCATCGCCGGTGAGGGCGGTGCCTATGGCGGCGACGTGGCCCCGAACTACTTCGCCCCGACCCTGCCGGGCTACGAGGCGACCTACGACCCCTACGGCCGTCTGAAGATGCCGCAGGGCAACATCGCGAAGGCCAAGGAGATCCTCAAGACGGTCCCGGCCGCCGAGAAGAAGGTCGTCTTCGCCTACGCCAACACCGAGGCCGGCCAGAAGCGCAAGGTCGCCATCGAGGACGCCCTGACCAAGGTCGGCTTCGACGTCGTGGCCAAGGAAGTCGACGGCGCGAGCTACTACGAGCAGATCGGCAAGCTCAACAACCCGTACGACATGTACATCTCGGGCTGGGGCCAGGACTGGCCGTCGGCGGGCACGGTCATCACGCCCATCTACGACGGCACCCAGGTCTCCGACGGTTCGCCGAACTACTCCCACGTCAAGGACGCCACGGTCGACGGCCTGATCAAGAAGGCCCTCTCCGAGGACCCGACCGCGGCCGCCAAGACCTGGAAGGAAGCCCAGCACTACCTGCTGGAGAAGGTCGTTCCGGCTGCCCCGCTCTGGTACACCAAGCAGTTCCAGCTCTCCGGGTCGAACATCGGCGGCGCCCGCTACGGCTCGGTGTCCAGCCTCATCGACATCAACCGCCTGTTCGTGAAGTCGTAACTCTCTACGGCTGATCGCGGGGGTGCGCACCAGGCGGAGCGCACCCCCGCACCTCCGTGAAACCTCCCACCGTCTCCGCAGAGAGCAGCCCTCCCGCCATGTTTCAGTTCATCCTCCGGCGCACAGTCGGTGCCCTGGTCACCCTCTTCCTCATCGGCGCCGCCACGTTCTTCCTGTTCGTCGCCGCGCCCTCCGACTACGCCTCCCTGGCCTGTGGCAAGGACTGCTCGCCCGCGAGACTGGAGGACATCCGCCAGGCACTCGGTCTCAACCTGCCGATCCACCAGCAGTTCTGGGACTTCATGTCCGGCATCGTGATGGGCCGTGACTACCCGGCCGGACACTGCAGCGCGCCCTGTCTCGGCCAGTCGTTCTACTCGGGCGACATGGTCTGGTCGACGATCATGGACCGCTTCCCGACCACCCTCACGCTCACCGCGGGAGGTGCCGTCGTCTTCGTCATCGTCGGTGTCGGAGCCGGCATGATCGCCGCCTACCGGCGCGGCACCCTGGTCGACAAGGTCGCCACCGGTGTGTCCATGGTGCTCAGTTCGTTCCAGATCTACGTGCTCGGGCCGATCGTCCTGCTGATCTTCGTGTACAGCACCGGCTGGATGGACAACCCCGCGTACCACCCGATCACCGAGGACCCCTGGAAGTGGTTCACCGGCATGCTGCTGCCGGTGCTGGTGATGGCCACCATCTTCACCGCGCAGTACACGCGTATGGCGCGCTCCTCGATGATCGAGCAGCTCGCCGAGGAACACGTCCGCACCGCCCGCGCCAAGGGCATGTCGCAGAAGTACGTGTTCTTCCGCTACGCCTGGCGCGGCTCGATGATCCCGATCGTCACCGTCCTCGGCATCGACATCAGCGCCATGCTCGGCGGCGCCGTCGTCACCGAGCTGACCTTCTCCCTCCAGGGGATCGGCCGCCTGGCCGTGGACGGCGCGGTCCACAAGGACCTGCCGCTCACCATGGGCGTCATGCTGTTCGGTGCCTTCTTCATCCTGATCGTCAACATCCTGACCGACATCGCGTACGCCCTCATCGACCCGCGCGTCCGTCTCTCCTAGGAAGAACGAACCCCCGTGACCACACTGACCAAGACCGAGGACGCTCCGGCCCCTTCCGGCTCGGACAGCTTCCTCTCAGTGCGCGATCTGAAGGTGCAGTTCTCCACCGAGGACGGCATCGTCAAGGCTGTGGACGGCCTGTCCTTCGACGTCGAGCGCGGCAAGACCCTCGGCATCGTCGGCGAGTCCGGGTCCGGCAAGTCCGTCACCAACCTGACGGTCCTGGGCCTGCACAACCCGCGCAACACCACCATCGACGGCGAGATCGTCCTCGACGGCAAGGAACTCGTCACCGCCACCGAGCGGGAGCTGGAGCAGCTCCGCGGCAACAAGATGGCGATGATCTTCCAGGACCCGCTGACCGCGCTGTCGCCGTTCTACACGGTGGGCCGCCAGCTGTCCGAGCCGTTCATGAAGCACCGCGGCGCCTCCAAGAGGGAGGCGAAGGACCGGGCGGTCCAGATGCTGGAGAAGGTCGGCATCCCGCAGCCCAAGGTGCGCTTCGACGACTACCCGCACCAGTTCTCCGGCGGTATGCGCCAGCGCGCCATGATCGCCATGGCGCTGATGTGCGACCCCGAGCTGCTGATCGCCGACGAGCCCACCACCGCGCTGGACGTCACCGTGCAGGCCCAGATCCTGGACCTGCTCAAGGACCTCCAGCAGGAGTTCGGCTCCGCGATCGTCTTCATCACCCACGACCTGGGCGTCATCTCCAACATGGCCGACGACCTGCTGGTGATGTACGCGGGCCGGGCCGTCGAGCGAGGCAGCGTCCGCGAGGTCATGCGTGCTCCCCGCCACCCCTACACCTGGGGCCTGCTCAGCTCGATGCCGCGGCTGGACAGCGACGTCCACGAGGAACTGGTGCCGATCCCCGGCTCTCCGCCCTCGCTGCTCAACCCGCCCTCGGGCTGCCCCTTCCACCCGCGGTGCGCCTTCAAGGACGAGGTGGCCGGCACGCTGTGCACGGACGTCCGGCCGCCGCTGGCCGAGGGACGCGCCTCCGCGTGCCATCTGACCGCGGAGCAGAAGCAGACCATCTTCATCGACAAGATCCAGCCCCGGCTGCGCTAGGGAGAACCGAGACATGAGCGACAACCTCACCCTCCCCACCCAGCAGGGTTCCACCGGTACCTCGACCGAGGAGCTCCTCAAGGTCGAGGGCCTGACCAAGCACTTCCCGATCTACGGCGGGTTCCCGATCAAGCGCAGGGTCGGCGCCGTCCAGGCTGTCGACGGCGTCGACCTGACGGTCGGCGTCGCCGAGAGCGTCGGTCTGGTCGGCGAGTCCGGCTGCGGCAAGTCGACCACCGGTCGGCTGATCACGCGGCTCCTGGAGCCCACGGCCGGCAAGATCACGTACTCCGGTCAGGACATCACGCACGCCTCACGCAGGCAGCTGGCGCCGGTGCGGTCCGAGATCCAGATGATCTTCCAGGACCCGTACTCCTCGCTCAACCCGCGGCAGACCGTCGGCGCGATCATCAAGTCGCCGATGGAGGTCAACGGCATCGAGCCGCAGGGCGGCCGGGAGACGAAGGTCCGGGAGCTGCTCGAGCTCGTCGGCCTCAACCCGGAGCACTACAACCGCTTCCCGCACGAGTTCTCCGGCGGTCAGCGCCAGCGCATCGGCGTGGCCCGCGCGCTCGCCCTGAACCCCAAGCTGATCGTGGCCGACGAGCCGGTCTCCGCGCTCGACGTGTCGATCCAGGCGCAGGTGGTCAACCTGCTCAAGAAGGTCCAGGAAGAGCTCGGCATCGCCTTCCTGTTCATCGCCCACGACCTGGCCGTCGTACGGCACTTCTCGCAGCGCGTCGCGGTCATGTACCTCGGCAAGGTGGTCGAGGTCGGCGACCGGGACTCGATCTACAACCGGCCGCGGCACCCGTACACCCACGCCCTGCTCTCCGCGGTTCCCGAGGTCGAGCTGGACGACGAGAGCGAGGGCCGGGAGCGGATCCGGCTCTTCGGTGACGTCCCCTCGCCGATCCACCCGCCGTCCGGCTGCCGCTTCCGCACCCGGTGCTGGAAGGCGCAGGACAAGTGCGCCACGGACGAGCCGCCGCTGGTCCAGATCTCCGGCAACACGGCCGGCCACCTCACGGCCTGCCACTTCCCGGAGGACCCGACCACCGAGGCCCGCGATGAGGACGTCATCCTGGACCCGGCGCTGAGGGCCCTGGAGAAGGCCGCGGAGTCCGACGCGCCCGCCAAGGACTGACGACGCGACACAACCAACCCCGGACCGGGGGCGAAGGCGAACCGCCTCCGCCCCCGGCCGTCGTTCCACGCCGACCCGTTGCCCTGCCGACGCCTCGGCCGGGCGGTGCTGGTCCGGTGGCCCTCGGCGCGTCTGTGCTCGGGCCCTTGGTGTGTCGGTGTTCTGTTTTGCGGGCGCCTTGGTCGGGCGGTCCTGGCCCGTTGGCCCCTGGCGCGCCTCTGCCTCTTGACTTGTCGGCGTCCTCCAGGCGCCCCGCGCTGCCAGGAGGACCTGGTGGCCCTTGAGGGCGTCTGTGCTCCGGTCCCTTGACCTGCCGGCGCCCCGCTCCACCGGCCCTCACCCCGCACCGTCAGCACTCTGGGCCGCACGGCCCGGTCTGGTGGCCCTGGCGGGTCAGCGCCTCGACACCGTTACCTGTCGGCCCCCGCCCGTCCGGCGTCCTGATCAGCCGGCACCTTGGCCGGGCGGGCCTGGCCTGTTGGCCCCTGACGCGTCTGTGATCCGCCCCGTGACGTGCCGACGCCCCGGCGCTCCGCCCCGCCCGCGCCACCCGCTTTGTCGGCACCTTGGCCGGACGAACCTCGCCTGGTGGCCACCGGCGCGTCTGTGCTGCGGCCCACCCCTTGACCTGTCGACGCCCCGCTCCACCGGCTCTCACCCCCCACCGTCAGCACTCTGGGCCGCACGGCCAGGTCTGGTGGCCCTGGCGCCTCAGCGCCCTGGCTCGGCGCCTCTGACAGCCAGCCACTGGCCCAGCCGCGCCCGAGCCCGTCGGCCCGTCAGCCCGCTGGCCCAGCGGCCTCTGGCCCATCCGTGCCCTGGCGGGTCAGCCCCTAGCCCGTCAGCCCGCTGGCCCGTCAGCCCGCTGGCCCGTCGGCCCGTCAGCCCGCTGGCCCAGCGGCCTCTGGCCCATCCGTGCCCTGGCGGGTCAGCCCCTAGCCCGTCAGCCCGCTGGCCCGTCGGCCCGCTGGCCCGTCAGCCCCTCAGCCCGCTGGCCCGCTGGCCCAGCGGCCCCTCGCCCGGTCGCCCTCGGCACGTCAGCCCTCGGCACGTCAGACCCCCGGGCCCGTCAGCCCCCTCGCCCAGTTGCCCCCGCACATCAGCGTCCCGCCCCCCGACCCACCAACGCCCTGCCCCCCATCACCCCGGCCCACCCGCACCCCCGCCCACCGGCACCCCCGCCCACCGGCCCCCCCCAAAGGCCTACCCAGGAGTGCGAAATGCCCCTCATGATCCGATATTGGCCGGTAACGGATCAGTTTCGAGGAGGCACTTCATGCGTGGAGCCACGCACGCCAGATGGGCCGCATGCGCGGCGGCGGTAGCCCTCGCGGCGTCGGCCTGCGGCGGTGGGGACAGCGGCAGCGACAGCGGTGGCAGCGGCGACGGCAGCGTGACGCTGAGCTCCTCCTGGGGCGACCCGCAGAACCCGCTGGAGCCGGCCAACACCAACGAGGTGCAGGGCGGCAAGGTCCTCGACATGATCTTCCGGAGCCTGAAGAAGTACAACCCGGAGACCGGCAAGGCCGAGGACATGCTCGCCGAGAAGATCGACACGAGCGACTCGCAGAACTTCACGATCACGGTCAAGAGCGGCTGGACCTTCAGCAACGGCGAGAAGGTCACCGCCAAGTCGTTCGTGGACGCCTGGAACTACGGGGCCTCCCTCAAGAACAACCAGAAAAACGCCTACTTCTTCGGCTACATCGACGGCTACGACAAGACGCACCCGGACGACGGCAGCAAGCAGACCGCCGACACCCTCTCCGGGCTCAAGGTCACCGGCACCAACACCTTCACCGTCAAGCTCAACCAGAAGTTCTCGACCTTCCCCGACACCCTCGGCTATCCCGCCTACGCCCCGCTCCCGCAGGCCTTCTTCACCGACCACGCGGGCTGGCTGAGCAAGCCCGTCGGCAACGGGCCGTACACCATCGAGTCGTACACCAAGGGCTCGCAGATGGCCCTGAAGAAGTGGAGCGGGTACCCCGGCACGGACAAGGCGCAGAACGGCGGGGTGACCCTCAAGGTCTACACCGACAACAACACCGCCTACACCGACCTCATGGCGGGCAACCTCGACCTCGTCGACGACGTCCCGGCCGCCCAGCTGAAGAACGTCAAGAGCGACCTCGGCGGCCGCTACATCAACACCCCGGCCGGCATCATCCAGACCCTCGCCTTCCCGTTCTACGACAAGAACTGGAACAAGCCCGGTACGGAGAAGGTCCGCACCGGACTCTCCCGCGCGATCAACCGCGCGCAGATCACCGAGACGATCTTCCAGAAGACCCGCACCCCCGCCACCGACTGGACCTCCCCGGTCCTCGGCAAGGAAGGCGGCTTCCAAGACGGGCTGTGCGGCGACGCCTGCGACTACGACCCCGCCGCGGCCAAGAAGCTCATCAAGGAAGGCGGCGGACTCCCCGGCGGCCAGATCAAGATCACGTACAACGCCGACACCGGCTCCCACAAGCAGTGGATCGACGCCGTCTGCAACTCCATCAACAACGCGCTCGACAACGACAAGGCCTGCGTCGGCAACCCCGTCGGCACCTTCGCCGACTTCCGCAGCCAGATCACCGCGAAGAAGATGAGCGGCCCCTTCCGGGCGGGCTGGCAGATGGACTACCCGCTCATCCAGAACTTCCTCCAGCCGCTCTACTACACCAACGCCTCCTCCAACGACGGCAAGTGGTCCAACAAGGACTTCGACAAGCTCGTCAACGAGGCCAACGCCGAGACCGACACCGGCAAGGCCGTCGCCAAGTTCCAGGACGCCGAGAAGGTCGTACGGGACAACATGGCCGCCATCCCGCTCTGGTACCAGAACGGCAGCGCGGGCTACTCGGAGCGGCTCTCGAACGTGAAGCTCAACCCGTTCAGCGTCCCCGTCTACAACGAGATCAAGGTCGGCTGACCCCGCCATGGGACGGTACGTCCTCCGGCGTCTGCTCCAGATGATCCCGGTGTTCATCGGGTCGACCCTGCTGATCTTCCTCATGGTGAACGTGATGGGCGACCCCATCGCGGGCCTGTGCGGCGACAAGCAGTGCGACGCGGCGACGGCCGCCCAGCTCAAGAAGGAGTTCGGCCTCGACAAGCCGCTCTGGCAGCAATACCTGACCTACATGGGGAACGTCTTCACCGGCGACTTCGGCACCGCGTTCAACGGCCAGAAGGTCACCGAGCTGATGGCGACGGCGTTCCCCGTGACCATCCGGCTGACGATCGTCGCGATCCTCATCGAGATCGTCGTCGGTATCACACTGGGCGTGATCACCGGACTCAAGCGCGGCCGGCCCGTCGACACCTCGGTCCTCCTCCTCACCCTCGTCGTGATCTCCATCCCCACCTTCGTCACCGGTCTGCTGCTCCAGCTGCTCCTCGGCGTCGAGTGGGGCTGGATCAAACCGTCGGTGTCCACGGACGCCACCTTCGGCGAACTGATCGTGCCCGGCCTGGTCCTCGCGTCGGTGTCGCTGGCGTACGTCACCCGGCTGACCCGCACGTCCATCGCGGAGAACCGGCGGTCCGACTACGTCCGTACGGCGGTGGCGAAGGGGCTGCCGCGCGGCAGGGTCATCACGCGCCACCTGCTCCGCAACTCGCTCATCCCCGTCGTCACCTTCATCGGCACCGACATCGGCGCCCTGATGGGCGGCGCGATCGTCACCGAGCGCATCTTCAACATCCACGGCGTCGGCTACCAGCTCTATCAGGGCATCCTGCGCCAGAACACCCAGACCGTGGTCGGTTTCGTCACCGTCCTCGTCCTGGTGTTCCTGGTGGCCAACCTGCTCGTCGACCTCCTGTACGCCGTCCTCGACCCCAGGATCCGCTATGCCTGAGCCCCAGGAACCAGAGGGTGCGATCGCCGGGACCGGAATGGGCGGCGCGATGGATCTCGCCGTCAGTGAGGCGAACACCCTGGAGAAGGGCCCCGACGGATCGGGCCCTCAGGACAGACCCCGCTCCCTGTGGTCCGACGCCTGGCGCGACCTGCGCCGCAACCCCGTCTTCATCATCTCCGCCCTGGTGATCCTCTTCCTGGTCGTCATCTCCCTGTGGCCGTCGCTGATCGCGTCGGGGAACCCGCTGAAGTGCGACCTGTCCAAGGCCCAGGAGGGCTCGCAGCCCGGCGCTCCCTTCGGCTACGACGGCCAGGGCTGCGACGTCTACACACGCACGGTGTACGGCGCCCGTACGTCGGTGACGGTGGGCGTCTGCGCCACGCTGGGCGTCGCGATCCTCGGGTCGGTCCTCGGCGGCCTCGCCGGGTTCTTCGGAGGTTTCTGGGACTCGATCCTGTCCCGCGTCACCGACATCTTCTTCGCGATCCCGGTGGTGCTGGGCGGTCTGGTGCTCCTGTCGGTCGTCACGAGCAGCACGGTGTGGCCGGTCATCGGGTTCATGGTGCTGCTGGGCTGGCCACAGATCTCCCGCATCGCGCGCGGCTCGGTGATCACCGCCAAGCAGAACGACTACGTGCAGGCGGCCCGGGCGCTGGGCGCCTCCAACTCCCGCCTGCTGCTGCGCCACATCACCCCGAACGCGGTCGCCCCGGTGATCGTCGTGGCGACCATCGCCCTCGGCACGTACATCTCGCTGGAGGCGACCCTGTCGTACCTCGGCGTGGGCCTCAAGCCCCCCACCGTCAGCTGGGGCATCGACATCTCCGCGGCCTCCGCCTACATCCGCAACGCCCCGCACATGCTCCTGTGGCCGGCCGGCGCCCTCGCGGTCACCGTCCTCGCCTTCATCATGCTCGGCGACGCGGTCCGCGACGCCCTCGACCCGAAGCTGAGGTGAGCGGACGTGGGCGGGCGGTGCGGTGGGCCCGGCCTCGCCGTCGTCCGACCTGGGCCGGGAGGCGTGGCGTGTTCGGCTGTGCCGGCGGCCCGCGCTGCTTCGTCGTGTCCGCTGCGGTGTCCTCGATGCGGGCCCGGGGGGAGGACTCGGGCGCGGGTGGCTGGGGTGCAATGCGGGCGGTTCGTGCGGGGAGGCGGGGGATGCGGCGCGGCGTGTCGGGGGCGCCGCCGGGGCGGTGTCCCGGTGGCCGTTCCGCCCGCGCTGCTTCGTTGTGTCCGCTGCGGTGTCCGCGATGCGGGCCCGGGGGAGCTGGGCGCGGGTGGCCGGGGATGCCCTACGGGCGGTCCGTGCGGGGATCGGGGGCGCCGCCGGGCAGGAATCACCGCGGTTGCGTCCCGTCGGAACGGTGGGGTCTGTGGCCCTTCCGCTCACTCCTGTTCGCCCTCCCCGACGCCGCCGTACCCGGGCGTGCTCCGGGAGCGACCCCCTCAGCCGAACCCCCCGTTCCCGCCACCCCGCGACGCCATCCGCGACGCCCCGACCGGAAGCTGAGGTGAGTCGTCGTGCTGCTCGAAGTGCGTGATCTGCAGGTGGAGTTCAGGACCAGGGACGGGGTGGCCAGGGCGGTCAACGGCGTCGACTACGGCGTGGACGCGGGGGAGACCCTGGCGGTGCTCGGGGAGTCGGGGTCGGGGAAGTCGGTGACCGCGCAGGCGATCATGGGGATCCTCGACATTCCTCCCGGAAGGATCACCGGGGGCGAGATCCTCTTCCGGGGGGAGGACCTGCTGAAGCTGAAGGAGGACGAGCGGCGCAAGATCCGTGGCGCCGAGATGGCGATGATCTTCCAGGACGCGCTGTCCTCCCTCAACCCCGTGCTCTCCGTCGGCGACCAGCTCGGCGAGATGTTCGTCGTGCACCGGGGCATGTCGAAGAAGGACGCCCGGGCCAGGGCCGTCGAGCTGATGGACCGGGTGCGCATCCCGGCCGCCAAGGAGCGGGTGAGGGACTACCCGCACCAGTTCTCCGGCGGTATGCGCCAACGCATCATGATCGCGATGGCGCTCGCCCTGGAACCCGCGCTGATCATCGCCGACGAACCGACCACCGCACTCGACGTCACCGTCCAGGCGCAGGTGATGGACCTGCTCGCCGAGCTCCAGCGCGAGTACAACATGGGGCTCATCCTCATCACCCACGACCTCGGTGTCGTCGCGGACGTGGCCGACCGCATCGCCGTCATGTACGCCGGGCGGATCGTCGAACAGGCCCCGGTCCACGACATCTACAAGGCGCCGGCCCACCCCTACACACGCGGACTCCTCGACTCCATCCCCCGTCTCGACCAGAAGGGGCAGGAGCTGTACGCCATCAAGGGACTGCCGCCCAACCTGATGAACATCCCGCCGGGTTGCGCGTTCAACCCACGGTGCCCGATGGCCCGGGACGTGTGCCGGACGGACGTACCGCCTCTGTACGACGTTGACGACAGACGGACGAGTGCCTGTCACTTCTGGACGGAGTGCCTCAATGGTTGAGCCGATCCTGGAAGTGGGTGGACTGGTCAAGCACTACCCGTTGACCCAGGGCGTTCTGTTCAAGAAACAGGTCGGTGCCGTCAAGGCCGTGGACGGTGTGGACTTCACGCTCAACAGGGGAGAAACCCTCGGCATCGTCGGGGAGTCCGGCTGCGGCAAGTCAACCGTGGCCAAGATGCTCGTCAATCTTGAGCGCCCCACGCAAGGGTTGATCAAGTACAAGGGCGAGGACATCACCAAGCTCTCCGGCAAGGCGCTCAAGTCGGTCCGCCGCAACATCCAGATGGTCTTCCAGGACCCGTACACCTCCCTCAACCCCCGTATGACGGTCGGCGACATCATCGGGGAGCCGTACGACATCCACCCCGAGGTGGCCCCCAAGGGCGACCGGCGCAGGAAGGTCCAGGACCTGCTGGACGTCGTCGGCCTCAACCCCGAGTACATCCACCGCTATCCGCACCAGTTCTCCGGCGGCCAGCGCCAGCGCATCGGCATCGCGAGGGGGCTGGCCCTGCGCCCGGAGGTCATCGTCGCCGACGAACCGGTCTCCGCCCTGGACGTCTCCGTCCAGGCCCAGGTGATCAACCTTCTCGACCGGCTGCAGAGCGAGTTCGAGCTGTCGTACCTCTTCATCGCGCACGACCTGTCGATCGTCCGGCACATCTCGGACCGGGTCGGGGTGATGTACCTGGGGCGGATCGTGGAGATCGGCCGGGACGCCGAGATCTACGACCATCCGACGCACCCCTACACCCAGGCGCTGCTGTCCGCCGTGCCGGTGCCCGACCCGGAGGCCCGCGAGCACCGCGAGCGGATCATCCTCGCCGGCGACGTCCCGTCCCCGACGAACATCCCGTCCGGATGCCGCTTCCGGACACGCTGCTGGAAGGCGCGGGAGCGTTGCGCGCTGGAGGTCCCCGTGCTGGCGGTACCGGCGGAGTTCCGGCACACGAGCGGACCGGCCGCGCACGACTCGGCCTGCCACTTCGCGGAGGAGAAGCAGGTCGTCCCGCCCGAGGGGACGCAGTAACACGGAGGCAACTTGGCCGACCCGGTTCCGATATACGGACGCGTCAGTCTCTACGACGTACGGCCGTGCGGGTGCCGTAAGCGGGCCGGGACGCCCATGTCGTCCCGGCCCGCTGCCGTGCCTACGCCATCCCCAACGACCGCTTCAGGAAGCCCAGCTGAAGCCGCAGCAGGTTCTCCGCGACCGTCTCCTGCGGGGTCATGTGGGTCACGCCGGACAGGGGCAGCACCTCGTGCGGGCGGCCCGCGGCCAGCAGGGCCGAGGACAGGCGCAGGGAGTGGGCGACCACCACGTTGTCGTCCGCGAGGCCGTGGATGATCATCATCGGGCGGTGCGGCTCGGCCGCGTCGACCAGACCCTCGTCGTCGACCAGCGAGTTGCGGCGGTAGACCTCCGGCTGCTCGTCCGGCAGGCCGAGGTAGCGCTCCTGGTAATGGGTGTCGTACAGCCGCAGATCGCTGACCGGGGCGCCCACCACCGCCGCGTGGAAGACGTCCGGACGGCGCAGCGCCGCGAGGGCGGCCAGATAGCCGCCGAAGGACCAGCCGCGGATCGCGACCCGGGCGAGGTCCAGCGGGAAGTCCCCGGCCAGCGCCTGGAGCGCGTCCACCTGGTCCTGGAGGACCACCGCCGCGAGGTCGTCCCGGACCGCCTTCTCCCACGCGGGGGAGCGGCCCGGGGTGCCCCGGCCGTCGGCCACGACCACCGCGAAACCCTGGTCGGCGAACCACTGCGAGGTCAGGTGCGGGTTGTGCGCGGCGACCACCCGCTGCCCGTGCGGACCCCCGTACGGGTCCAGCAAAACCGGAAGGGGGCTGTCACCGGCGTAGTCCTGCGGCATAAGCACGGCGCACGGGATCCGCCGTGCGCCCCCCTCGACAAGCGTCACGCGCGGGGTCAAACCGGGATCTTCCGCATACGACGTGACAGTCGCCGTCTCCTTGCCGTCGCGCAGTACCCGTGCGCGGGCGCCCGGCCGGTCGAGGGTCGCCGACACCAGCACGGTCACGCCCCCGGCGCGCACCGCCGAATGCACGCCGGGCTCCTGTGACACGCGCTCCATTCCGAGCTCGTTCACCCGGTAGACGTGCACCTGGCCGGTCTCCGAGGACTCGGCCTCCGCTCCGGCCGAGGCCGAGACCAGCACGTCGTCCGCGGCGACGTCGAGTACCGCGCGGACGTGCAACTGCGGTCCGGTCAGCGGTCGTTCACCGACCGCGAGCACCCGCGCGCCGCCCTCGTCGGCGATCCGCACGAGCTGTCCCGAAGGGCTCCAGCAGGGCACCCCGGGGAAAAGATCCAGCCAAGTTGGATCTTCGTCGGCGTGCACCATCCGGGTCGCGCCGGACTCCGGGTCCACCGCCAGATACAGCTGACTGCGCTGGTCGCGCGCCTGTACGAGCAGCAGTGGAGCACCCGCGGCTGACCAGTGCACATGGGCCAGATACGGATAGCGCCGCCGGTCCCAGGAGACCTCCGTGCGCACCCCGTCCAGAGCGATCACGAACAGCCGTACGTCCGCGTTGGGGGTGCCCGCGGCCGGGTACGGGACGTGTTGTGGATCACGCTCCGGGTGGGCCGGATCGGAGATCCACCAGCGCTGCACCGGCGTGTCGTCCACGCGCGCGACCAGCAGCCGGTCCGACTGCGGCGACCACCAGAAGCCCCGTGACCGGCCCATCTCCTCGGCCGCGACGAACTCCGCGAGGCCGTAGGTGACGTGGTCCGACTCCGGAGCGGCGAGCGCCCGGTCGTCCTCGCCCTCGGCGCCCACGACCCGCAGGCGGCCCCGGGCGACATACGCGATGTGCCGACCGTCAGGGGCCGGGCGGGGGTCGATCACCGGTCCCGGGACGGGCAGTTCACGTGCCGTTCCGGCCCGCAGCTCCGCTGTGAAAAGCCGCCCTGACAACGCGAAAGAGGCCAGCTCGACGGCTGCGTCGGTGGCGTAGCCGACGATGCCGGCAGCGCCCTCGCGGCTGCGTTCGCGGCGCGCCCGCTCCTCGGGCGAGAGGCGCTCCTCGGTGCCGCCCAGGAGGGCGCGCGGGTCGGCCGCCACGCGCTCTCCGCCGTCCACCGTGTCGAGCACCCACAGCGAATGGGCCCGGTTCGTGCCGGAGTTCGAGCGCAGGAACACGACACGCGATCCGTCGGGCGCCACGGTGAACGCGCGCGGCGCGCCGAGCGTGAAGCGCTGGGTACGGGCGTGCCGTCGGGGGAAGGAGTCAGGCTCGGTCGTCATGCCCCGACCATATTGGCCATGCGCCCCCTTGTGCGGCCGTGCGCCGACGGATGCGCAGGCCCGGATAGTTATGATCACTACCGCATAGTGGGTATGAATCCGCTGGCTGCTGTATGGATTTATCTGCCCCCTGGTCCGACCCCCCGCGCTCTTGGGATCTTTGGAGGTGAGCCGCCGTGGCACTCTCAATTTCGGCGGTAGTGCTGCTGGCGATCATCGTCTTCTTGTTGGTGAAGAAGTCGGGACTGAAGGGCGGGCACGCCGTGGTGTGCATCCTGCTCGGCTTCTATCTCGCCGCCTCTTCGATCGCACCGACGATCAGTGAGCTGACGACCAACATCGCGGGCATGATCGGCAGTATCAAGTTCTGAGACCGGCTGAGCGGGACTGTCGGTGGCTCCTCGTAGGCTGGGGCCATGACGGAACAGCCCGCTCGGCGCCTTCTCCTGGTGCACGCGCACCCGGACGACGAGTCGATCAACAACGGCGCGACCATGGCCAGGTACGCGGCCGAGGGCGCCCGGGTGACCCTGGTCACCTGCACCCTCGGTGAGCGTGGCGAGGTCATCCCGCCGCAGCTGCGGCATCTGACCGGTGTGGCGCTCGCCGAGGAGCGCGAGCGCGAGCTGGCCGCGGCCATGGAGCGACTGGGCGTCGAGGACTTCGGTTTCCTCGGCGGCCGCGGCCGCTACCAGGACTCCGGGATGATGGGCACCGCCGACAACGACAACCCGCACTGCTTCTGGCGGGCCGACGTCGACGAGGCGGCCGGGCATCTCGTCGAGGTGATCCTGGAGGCCCGTCCCCAGGTCCTCGTCACCTACGACGACAACGGCGGGTACGGCCACCCCGACCACATCCAGGCCCACCGCGTCGCCACGCGGGCCGTCGAGCTCGCCGCCGACGCCGGCTGGCGGATCCCGAAGGTCTACTGGAACCGCGTACCGCGCGCGGTCGGCGAGCAGGCGTTCGCCCGGCTCCACGCCGACCTGCCCGGCCTCCCCTTCGCCAAGGCCGCCGTCCTCGACGACGTACCGGGCGTGGTGGACGACGAGCGGATCACCACGGAGATCGACGGCACGGCGTACGCCGCCGCCAAGAGCGCCGCGATGGCCGCGCACGCGACCCAGATCGACGTGTCCGGGGCGTACTTCGCGCTCTCCAACGAACTCGCGCAACCTCTCTTCACCACCGAGTACTACGAATTGGTAAGAGGGGAACACGGGGATACCAGGGAGACCGACCTGTTCTCCGGGATCGAGAGCGCATCATGAGCGACCGTACGTCGATGCTGGCCCAGCCCCTGCAACGTCCCTCCGCCGGACGGGTCGCCGGCTACCTCGGCCTTTTCGTGCTCGGCGCGGTCGTGGGGCTCGCCGGAGCGCTGGTGCAAGGGGGCTGGTTCCCGGGCGGACTGCTGCTCGCGCTGCTCGGGGAGGCGGGACTGCTGCTCGGGGGAGCACGGGCCGCCGGCAGCCGCGCCGGAGCCGTGGCGCCCGCCGGCGGCTGGATGCTCGCCGTCATCTTTCTCACCGCCAGCCGTCCGGAAGGCGACTTCGTCTTCGCCGCAGGAAGTGGCTCCTATCTCTTCCTGCTCGGAGGTATGGCTGTGGCTGTGATCTGCGCCACCCTTGGGCAGGGGCGGCAACCGGGCGGCGACGCCGTCCGACTTGGCAAGTGACGTACCACTTCTCCGCATCGCGCGCGTGCGAGTCCCGTGTGGGTTTCCCCGGCGGTCGTGGGATACAGGCCAGAAGTGGCCAGTATGGTGGTGCGCGCCGCCGACGCCCGAAGCAGTGAGGTCGAAACGGGCGGCGGAGCCAACCGGGAGAACCTGCCTTGAGTCGTGAAACTGACAGTCCGTCCTCCGGGCCCAACGGGCGCGGCGGAGCCGCCTACCCCTCGGGCACGCCGCCGTACGGGACGCCCATGGCTTCCGACGGCGGTCCGGACGCGGGCCGTTCGGCCACGCAGCCGGAGGAACGCAAGACCGAGACCACGCTGACGACCCGGATCCGGATCAACATCCCCGGTTCGCGGCCCATTCCGCCGGTCGTCGTGCGTCAGCCCGTCGGGGAGACGGAGAGTTCCGGCGACAGCGGTCCTGAAGCCGAGGAGCCGACGCCGAGTCCCTCCTCGACCACCGGCACCGTCGAACTGCCCGCCGATCCCGCGGCCCCCGCCGCCGACGAGAAGGCGAGCGACTGGTTCGCGCCCCGCAAGTCCGGCCCCGCCAAGGGCCCTCAGGGCGGCGGCGCCACCAACGGAGCCGGTCTGCCGGGCGGTTCGGGCGCGGGAGCGCCGGGTGCAGGTGCCGGTGGTCCCGGTGCGCCCGGTCCCCGTCACGGTGGTGCGCGCCCGGGTGGGGTGGTCGGTTCCATGAGCGTGCCGGGCGGTTCCCGTTCCGGCGCGACGAACGGCGCCGGACTTCCGGGCGCCACGGGCGGTCCGGTCGCTCCGGGCCACGGTGGCGGCACGGGCTCCTTCGACGTCACCGAGGCGCTGAACGGCGGCCCGCTGGGAGGCGGCCAGCGCGGCACCGAACCCCGCCGCGACGAACTGCCGTACTTCGCCGAGAACGGCAACGGCTCCGACGGCCCGGTCGGGGAGCAGGGTCAGGGCGGTTTCGCCGGCCAGGGCGGGCAGGAGAGCCCGAACGGTCAGGGCGGCTTCGGCGCGCAGGGCGGCCACGGCGGGCAGAACGGCCAGATCGACTACGGCGGCGGCTTCGGCGGAACGCAGGGTCCCGGCGGCCCGGGTGGATCCCAGGGCCCCGCAGGCCCGACCGGCGGCCCGGTCACCGGCGACGGCCCGGTCGTGCCGCCCGCCGGCCCGGACCCCTTCGCCAGGGCCGAGTCCTTCGGCGGCGAATCGTTCAACGGCCCCGACGGCTTCGGCGGTCAGGGCGGCCCCGGCGCCCCGGGCAGCGGCGCCCGCGGCACCGGCGCCCCGGGGGGATCCCGCGGCCCGGGCGGCCCCGGCGGTTCTGGCGCTCCCGGCACCCTCGGCGGTCCGGGCGGTCCCGGAATCTCCGGCGGTCTCGTCGGCCCGGGTGCCCAGGGCGGCGCAGGCGCTCAGGCAGGCCAGTCCGCTCAGGGCGGCGGCCCCGGCACCCTCGGTCGCCCCGGCGGTGCCCCCGGCCCGGGCCTCGGCCCCGGCGGCGGTCTGAGCGACGACACCGCGATCCTCACCCCTCAGAAGCCGGCCCCCGGGCCGGGCGCTCCGAGCCACGGCGCCCGGGACAACGTCTCCGGGCACACCGTCACCAGCGGCATGCCGGTCGTACCGTCAGGCGCCCGGAACGCCCCCTTTGGGCCGGGCACCGACGGCCGTACGCCTCCGAAGCTGCCCGACACCGCGTCGCAGGAGGCCCCGGCCGCCGCGTCGAAGAAAAAGAAGAAGAAAAAGAAGGGCCGCAGCAAGCTGGCGCTGGTCGGCGGCACCGTGGTCCTCCTCGGCGCCGGTGCCTACGGCGCCGGTCTCCTGATGAACCGCTCCGACGTCCCCAAGGGCACCACCGTGCTCGGCGTGGACATCGGCGGCGGCACCCGCGACGACGCCGTCAAGAAGCTCGACGACGCCCTCGGCGACCGGGTGAACGAGGCGCTGAAGCTGTCGGTCGGGGGCGACACCGTCTCCCTCAAGCCGGACCAGGCCGGGCTCCAGCTCGACGACCAGGCCACGGTCGCCGCGGCCGCGAAGAGCGACTACAACCCGATCTCCGTCATCGGCTCCCTCTTCGGCAACCACCGGGTCGTCGACCCGGTCATGCCGGTCGACGAGGAGAAGCTCCAGGCGGCCCTGGAGGACGCCTCGGGCGGCTCCGGCTCGGCGACCGACGGCACGATCAAGTTCGAGAACGGCAAGGCCGTCGCCGTCTACGGCAAGGCCGGCAAGGGCATCGACGTCGCCAGGTCGACCAACGCGGTCGAGGACGCCTACCGCACCCAGGTGGAGACCGGCACCGCCGGCTCGGTCACGCTGCCGACGACCACCAAGCAGCCGACGATCTCGAACGCCGAGGTCGACCGGGTGATGAAGGAGTTCGCGGAGCCCGCGATGTCCGAGCGCGTCACGATCCGGACCGACGCGACGCACAGCATCGACTTCGGCTCGTTGTCCCTGCCGAAGATCCTCGGGTTCAAGGCGGTCGACGGCAAACTCGTGGAGACGTACAACCTCGAGGCGCTCAAGGAGGCGTACGGCACCACCTTCGCGGGCGTGCAGATCGACGGCGCGAGCGGAAAGCGGGACGTCCTGCCCGAGGACGTGGCCTCCGCCCTGCGCAAGGCGCTGCGCGGCAAGACTCCGGCCGAGCGCATCGGGGTCATCGACACGAACCCGAGCTGACCGCTCGGCGCACGGCACACCGGAGTGCCGCAGACATGACATCTGTCATGCGGCACTCCGGACGGCCGACACTGCACGCCACCGCGCTCGCGGAGCCACCATGGCCGTATGACAACGACAGCCCCGGTGGTCGCGTTCGACCAGGTGAGCAAGGCGTACGGCGAGGTACGCGCCGTGGACGGACTGACCCTGACCCTGCGCCCGGGGGAGACCGTCGCGCTGCTCGGCCCCAACGGCGCCGGCAAGTCGACCACCCTTGATCTGCTGCTCGGCCTCAAGCAGCCCGACAGCGGCAGCGTCCGGCTCTTCGGCACCACCCCGCGTGAGGCGATCGTCGCCGGACGCGTGGGCGCGATGCTCCAGAGCGGCGGCCTGATGGACGAGGTCACGGTCGCCGAGCTGGTACGGCTCGCCTGCGACCTGCACCCCAAGCCCTACAAGCCGAACGACGTCCTCGCCCGCGCAGGCATCGCACAGATCGCCGACCGCAAGGTCAACAAGCTCTCCGGCGGCCAGGCCCAGCGCGTCCGCTTCGCCCTCGCGACGGCCGGCGACAGCGACCTGATCGTCCTCGACGAGCCGACGACCGGCATGGACGTCACCACCCGCCAGGCCTTCTGGGCCACCATGCGCGAACAGGCCGACCAGGGCCGTACGGTCCTCTTCGCCACCCACTACCTCGAAGAGGCCGACGCCATCGCCGACCGGGTGCTCGTCCTGCACCGGGGCCGCCTGCTCGCCGACGGCACGGCCGCCGAGATCAAGGCCAAGGCGGGCGCCCGCAGGATCGCCTTCGACCTGGAGGGCGTCATCGACGAGGGACCGCTGCGCGACCTCCCCTTCCTCACCTCGATCGACGTGAGCGGCCACACCGTCCGCATCCAGTCCACCGACGCCGACGCGACCGTCCACGCCCTGTACGGCCTCGGCGTCTACCCCCGCAACCTCGAAGTCGCCGGGCTCGGCCTGGAGCAGGCCTTCGTCGCCATCACCGAGGCCGAGGAGGCCCGTACTTCATGAACAGCCTGATCAAGCTGGAACTCGTTCGCGCCCTGCGCAACCGCAAGTTCCTGTTCTTCTCGGTGCTGTACCCGTCGCTGCTGTTCCTGATCATCGCGGGCAGCTCCGGGACCACCGACAAGGTCGACGGCACCGGCCTGACGGTCGCGACGTACATGATGGTCTCGATGGCCTCCTTCGGCGCCCTGACCGCCGTCCTGATGGGCAACAGCGAGCGCATAGCGAAGGAACGGGAGGGCGGCTGGGTACGGCAGCTGAGGCTGACGAGCCTCCCGGGCCGCGGCTATGTCCTCGCCAAGACGGCGAGCGCGGCGGTGGTGAGCCTGCCCTCGATCGTGGTCGTGTTCGTGGTCGCCGCGGTTGTGAAGGACGTACGTCTGGACGCCTGGCAGTGGCTCGCCCTCACCGGCGCGATCTGGGCCGGAAGCCTGGTCTTCGCCGCGCTCGGCGTGGCCATCGGCTACCTCGCGAGCGGGGACGCGGTCCGCCCGATCACGATGATCACCTACTTCGGCCTGTCGATGCTGGGCGGCCTGTGGATGCCCACGACGACCTTCCCGCAGTGGCTCCAGGACATCGCCGAGTGGCTGCCCACGCACGCGTACGCTGCCCTCGGGCAGGCCATCGAACAGAGCCGCGCCCCGCACGCACAGGACATCGCCATCCTGGCCGTCTCCTTCGCCCTGTTCGCGGGCGGCGCGGCCTGGCTGTACCGGAAGGACACGTTGAAGGCGTGAGCGGCACCGGCGTCGGGATCGGGCAGCGCCCGGAGACCCGCAAGCAGATGATGGTCAAGATGCTGTGGACGGGCATCTGGCTGGTCTATCTGAGCGCACCCGTCTCGGACCTCCTGCACGGCGGCCACGGGGTCGTGGCCGTCGTCCTCGGCTGGCTCGGCCTCGCGGGCTTCGTCGCCTGGTACCTGGCCCTGCTGTTCAGGACCGGCCGCCGCGATGCCCAGGACTTCGTGCTCGTCTCCCTCGCGGTCCTCTCGGCCGAGTCGACCCTGCTCGTCCTCACCCTGGGCCGCGAGTGGCTCGTCCTCTTCGTGTACGTCTCGATCGCGTCCGGCGCGGCCCTGCCGCTGCGGCTCGCCCGCTGGACCATCCCCGCCGCGTCCGCCCTGATGGCGGGGCTCGCCCTGGTCGTCGCCGACGGCACGGAGTACATCGGCGCCCTCCTCATCCCGGCCCTGCTCGGCGGGTTCGCGATGACCGGCGTTCGCGAACTCGTCCGTACGACCGTCGAGTTGCGGGAGGCGAGGGCGCGGGTCGCCCAGCTCGCCGCCAACGAGGAGCGGCTGCGCCTGGCCAGGGACCTGCACGACCTCCTCGGCCACTCCCTGTCCCTCATCACCCTCAAGAGCGAGCTGGCGGGCCGGATGCTTCCCGCCCATCCCGACAAGGCGGCCCAGCAGGTCGCCGACATCGAACAGGTCAGCCGGCAGGCCCTGGTGGACGTCCGCGAGGCGGTCTCCGGCTACCGGCGCGCCCGCCTGGCCGCGGAACTCGCGGGCGCCCAGGTCGCCCTGACGGCCGCCGGGGTCACCGCCGCGCTGCCCGCCGAACCCGACCTCACCGGCGTCCCCGAGGAGAGCGAGTCGGCCCTCGCCTGGGCGCTGCGCGAGGCGGTCACCAACGTCGTACGCCACAGCGGCGCCCGCGGCTGCACGGTGGAGCTGCTGCACCGCCAGACCCTCGACGGTCCGCGGCTCGAACTCACCGTCGAGGACGACGGCTCGGGCGGCGCGGGCAACGGCCCCGGCAACGGCCTCACCGGACTCACCGAGCGCCTGGAGAAGGCCGGCGGCACCCTGGAGGCCACCGGCACCCGGCGAGGCTTCCGGCTGGTCGCCCGCGTGCCCGCCGGTGCCGCGGCCGACGTAGGATCCGCCTCATGACGAGCCGCACGATCAAGGTCCTGCTCGCCGAGGACCAGTCGATGGTCCGCGAGGCCCTGGCCGCCCTGCTCGGCCTGGAGGACGACATCGAGGTCGTCGCCCAAGTGGCCCGCGGCGACGAGGTCCTGGCGGCGGCCCGCGCCCACGACATCGACGTGGCCCTCATGGACATCGAGATGCCGGGCGCGACGGGCATAGAGGCGGCGGCCCAGCTCCACAAGGAACTTCCCGCGGTGAAGCTCGTCATCCTCACGACCTTCGGCCGCCCCGGCTACCTCCGCAGCGCGATGGAGTCGGGCGCTGACGCCTTCCTGGTCAAGGACGCCCCCGCGGCCCAACTGGCGGAAGCGGTACGCAAGGTACTGGCGGGGGAGCGGGTCATCGACCCCACGCTGGCGGCAGCGGCTCTCGCGGAGGGCGCGAACCCTTTGACGGACCGTGAGCGCGAGGTCCTGCGAGCGGCGGCCGACGGCTCGACCAACGCCGAACTGGCAGAGGCCCTGCACCTCTCCCAGGGCACGGTCCGCAACTACCTCTCGACGGCGATCCAGAAACTCGCGGTGCGGAACAGGGCGGAGGCAGTCCGGATCGCAAGAGAAAAGGGCTGGCTGTGACCCACCCAGGGGCACGGGGCTGTATCTATGTGCGGCTCCGCCGCGTGGGCGCCCGACCGGCCACGATGCACCTGTAGACGCTACGACGGCCTTAGTTCAACATCGCCCGTGCTGCATGAGCCTGCTGTCGCACCTTGGCCGCCGCCGCTTCATCCACGGCGGCCACCACCCCCGCGTACGCCTCCAACTCCCCGGCCCCCTCGACGAAGTCACCGCGCTGCACCAGCAACTGCGCCCGCTCGTACCGAAGTCGCGCCGGATGCGAAGGCAACAGCAGGGCCAACTCCACGGCCCACAGCCCCACATCCGACCGCTCCGGCCGAGCCGCGGCCCACGCACGCACGTTGTTCAGGATCCGCTGCACCACCTCCAGCGGAGGCGCGGGCCCCAGCATCGCCGGATCCAGCGACCCCCCTGTCGCCCCCGCGACCAGCACCTCCGCATCACCCCCGCTCAACACCCTCCCCCCGTCGAAGGGATCGGCCAGCACCTGCTCCTCCGGCGACCCGAACCCCACGACGAAATGCCCCGGCAGAGCGACCCCGTACACGGGAGCTCCCGCCCGCCGGGCCACCTCCATCCACACCACCGACAACAGGATCGGCAAACCGCGCCGCCGCACCAGCACCTCGTGCAGCAACGAGGACTCCAGTCGCTGATAGTCCGCGGCGGAGCCGCGAAACCCGCACCGGTCGCCCAGCAACT
Source organism: Streptomyces sp. NPDC005402 (assembly GCF_040606575.1). Lineage (NCBI taxonomy): Bacteria > Bacillati > Actinomycetota > Actinomycetes > Kitasatosporales > Streptomycetaceae > Streptomyces > Streptomyces sp. NPDC005402. Next base: position 72,840 of record NZ_JBEXFB010000013.1, on the reverse strand, counting down.
CCCGCAACGACACCGCCCACGACCGCGGCCCGCCCGGCCGGAACGGCAACTGACCGGCCAGCGCGTCGAGTTCGATCTGGGTCGCGTCGATGCCGGCCTCGTCGAGCGCCCCGTCGGCCTGCGCCGCCACGAGCAGACACAGCGCGGACAGGTCGGGTCGCTCCGAGCGCGCCTCTGCGGCGAACCGCCTCCGGAGCTCGGCGGAACGTTCGGGTGACGGCGGAAACGGGGGACGCATAGCTGGCTGGTGCCCTCTCACGGAGATCGCTATTACCGCGTCACGCCCAAGACGTCCGGTTCGCGGTAGTGGTGGTAGGCGTGGTGCGCGGCGAACCCCATCCGCTCGTACAGGGCCCGTGCACCGGCGTTGTCCGACTCGACCTGGAGCCACGCGGCCGACGCCCCCTCGTCGAGGGCACGCTGGGCCAGCGCCGCCATCACGGTCGAGGCCAGCCCCCGTCGCCGTAGCGCGGAATCCACCTCGACCGCGGCGAAACCGGCCCACCGGCCGTCGACGACACACCGCCCGATCGCGGCCGGAGCGTCCTCACCGGGGACGGTGGCGAACCACACCGACGGCCCTCCCCCACTCTCGGCCCCGCTCGAGCGGGGGGACCCCCCTCCCAGCACCCGCAGCGCCACCTCGCTCACTCCCTTGCGCTGATAGCGCGCCAGCCAGTCCGCGTCGGCCTGCCGGGACAGGGCCACGGCCTCGTCGGGCGACCGGTCGGCGACCGGCGCCAGCGCCCCGGTCCACAACTCCGCCGTCACCTCCCGCGTCCACCCGCGCGTCTCCAGCTCCGCGCACAGCACCTCCTGGGTGCCCGCGGCGCCGGTCGCGGTCTGTATGTACGCCGGCAGTCCGCGGTCGCCGTACCAGCGTCGTACGGCGGTCAGGGCCTCGTCGAGGGGCAGGCCGGGGTCGCCGAGCGGGAGGACGGAGTTGGCGCGGCGGGTGAATCCGGAGGCGGCGCGCAGCTCCCACTCGCCGAGCCGCTCGCTCTCCACCGGCTGCCAGCCGCGTGCGGCGATCCGGGCCAGTTCCCCGTACGAGGCGGCCGGGCCCCGGCGGCGGGCCCGCTCGGCGGGCACGACCTTGCCCGCCACCAGCGCAGATTCCGCGATGCGGACGCTCTGCCCGTCCCGGCGCGTGATCATCAGCACACCGTCGTCCCATGATGTGAGAACACCGACCGTGTCGGTGAACTTCTCCCGCGTGACCCCGGTTTCGGCAAGGTGGCGTACGGATACACGTTTGCCCACGTCAGCTGCAGAGATGCGGACGACGAGACGGCCCGCGGCGGAGATTTCCACAGGTCAGTTCACCCCTCCTGTTCGGATCGTGCCCAAGAACGGAGATACTAGGTGCGGGCATCGACGACGCCGCGCTCCCGCGCGCGAGGCGGCGGAGCCTGAGGAGGCCCGCCAGCGCCCTATGGAGGAGGAACGACAGCGTGACCTACGTCATCGCGCAGCCTTGTGTCGACGTGAAGGACAAGGCCTGCATCGAGGAGTGCCCGGTCGACTGCATCTACGAGGGCTCCCGGTCCTTGTACATCCACCCGGACGAATGCGTCGACTGTGGTGCCTGTGAGCCGGTCTGCCCGGTCGAGGCGATCTTCTACGAGGACGACACTCCGGACGAGTGGAAGGACTACTACAAGGCGAACGTCGAGTTCTTCGACGAGCTCGGCTCGCCCGGCGGCGCCAGCAAGCTGGGTCTGATCGAGCGGGACCACCCGTTCATCGCCGCGCTGCCGCCGCAGGCCTGATCAGCCGGCACCTTTCCGTGTCGCCTCGGTCCCGTACGGCCTGATCGTTCTCGATCGTGGCCTGCGGGACCGAAGTGTTCCCCGTACGACCCGAAAGTGAGCGCGCACGCCGTGTCCGCAGTCTCCGACCGCCTTCCCACCTTCCCCTGGGACAAGCTGGAGCCGTACAAGAAGACGGCCGCCGCGCACCCCGGAGGCATCGTCGACCTGTCGGTCGGCACCCCCGTCGACCCGGTCCCCGATCTCGTCCAGAAGGCCCTGATCGACGCGGCGGACTCCCCGGGCTACCCGACGGTGTGGGGCACCCCGGCGCTGCGCGACGCGATCACCGGCTGGGTCGAGCGGCGACTCGGCGCCCGCGAGATCACCCACCGCCACGTCCTGCCGATCGTCGGCTCCAAGGAACTCGTCGCCTGGCTCCCCACCCAGCTGGGCCTCGGCCCCGGCGACCGGGTCGCGTACCCGCGCCTGGCCTACCCGACGTACGAGGTCGGCGCCCGCCTCGCCCGCGCCGGCCACGAGGTCTACGACGACCCCACCGAGCTGGACCCGGCGGGCCTGAAGCTCCTGTGGCTCAACTCCCCGTCGAACCCGACCGGCAAGGTGCTGTCCAAGGACGAGCTGACGAGGATCGTCGCCTGGGCCCGGTCCCACGGCATCCTGGTCTTCTCCGACGAGTGCTACCTGGAGCTCGGCTGGGAGGCCGACCCGGTTTCCGTCCTGCACCCGGACGTCAACGGCGGCTCCTACGACGGCATCGTGGCCGTCCACTCGCTGTCCAAGCGCTCCAACCTCGCCGGCTACCGCGCGGCCTTCCTCGCGGGCGACCCGGCCGTCCTGGCTCCCCTCCTGGAGATCCGCAAGCACGGCGGCATGATGACGTCGGCGCCCACCCAGGCGGCGGTGGTGGCGGCCCTGGGCGACGACACCCACGTCCACGAACAGCGGGCGCGCTACACGGCTCGCCGGTCGCTGCTGCGCGAGGCACTCCTGAACCACGGCTTCCGCATCGAGCACAGCGAGGCCAGCCTCTACCTGTGGGCCACGCGGGACGAGTCCTGCTGGTCGACGGTCGCCCACCTGGCCGACCTCGGCATCCTGGTGGCCCCCGGCGACTTCTACGGCGAGGCGGGCGAGCACTTCGTACGGGTCGCGCTGACGGCGACGGACGAGCGGGTGGGGGCGGCGGTCCAGCGCCTGGCGTAGGTGCCACGCGCATACGGCGAGGGGGCCCAGGACGGCTTTCCTGGACCCCCATCACCGTATGCGCGTGGTACTAGCCGACCGGGAGGCCCTTCACCGGCAGGGTGCCCGCCGCCGGCAGGCCGCCGCCCTTGGTGAGGGAGTCGGTCGGCAGACCGCCCTTCGTCGCCGTGGACGTCGTGTCACCGAGGACGCTCCCGGCGGAGCCCGCGGCCTCGCCCGCCGTCTTCTGCGCGACCGGCGCCACCTTCTTCACGGTCTTGCCCGCGGACGGCACCGCCTTCTGGACCGCCTTGCCACCGGTCTTGCCCGCGGTCCCGGCCAGGGTCTGCGCCGTGGCGTCCACCGTGTTGCCGACTTGCGCCCCGTCCAGAGCGGTCAGCCCGCCGAGGTTCGGAGTGGCGGGCAGCGCGGCGGGGGCCGCACTGGCGGAGCCGGCCGCACCGACCCCGGCGGCCGCTCCGGCAGCGACGAGCAGCGCGGCACGGGCGATCCTGCGGGTCAGGGGGAGGGACATGTTGCTCCTTCGACGGAGGAAACGTTGCTAGGACGCCGTGACTACCGCTCGAAGCCGACGAAGGTTGCGGACGCGCAACGTAAAGAGTTGGCAATGCGTCGCATTATCACCTGCGGATAAAAACGGACAAAAAGCTTCCGGTCCGAAAGTCCTTCGAATCCCTGCAGCCCTTTGTTCTCAAGGGTTTTGGCGGATACGGGGGTGAGGTGACGAAAACCTGCGCCCACCCGCTCCGGCGGCGGCCGGACGTGACCCTTCCAGGTGATCGTCCGAACTACCGTGCCGTCAGTATCCGCACCGACCCCGTGCCACCCTCGCCGCCCGCCGTCCGCCACTCGCTGTCGGTACTCCCGGCCGTCCACTGCCGCCCGGCGTAGGAGACCCGCTCGATGCGCAGTGCCGACGAGTTGGCGACGGCCCAGTGGGCGAGCTGCCAGCCGCGTTCCCTGAGGCTGCGATCGGAACCCGGGCTGGTGTCCTTGCGCACGGGGAGGGTCACCGTGCGCGCGTCACCCGTGGTCGGCGTCGGGCTCGGCGCGGCCTTGGCGCCCACCTCCGCGGCGGTCGTCTCCAGCGCGTCGCGCCCGAAGTCCCGTACGAGGGCCGACCGCACCGCGTCGGGGCCCGTGGCGGTGTCCTGGGCCGCCCGGGTGGTCTCCTGACGGCCGTCACAGGTCAGGGTGGCCGCCGAGGTGCCGGTGAGGGCCGCGGCGAGCACGGTGGCGTCCGGCTCGTGCTTGGCGTACGCCTCCGGATAGCCGCTGCGCTGCACGCGCTGGGCGGCGACGGTCAGCGGGAGGTCCTGGTAGCCCTTCACCTTGACCAGGTGCTTGTAGAACTCGCCCGCCGCGTACGTCGGGTCCAGGATCTCCTTCGGGGTGCCCCAGCCCTGCGAGGGCCGCTGCTGGAAGAGCCCGAGGGAGTCCCGGTCGCCGTGCGAGATGTTGCGCAGCCCCGACTCCTGGAGCGCGGTGGCGAGCGCGATGGTCACCGCCCGCTCCGGCAGCCCGCGCCCGGTACCGACGGCGGTGATCGTCGCCGCGTTCACCGCCTGCTCGGGTGTGAACTCGTACGACGGCCCGTCGGCACCGCCCGAGACGACTGTGCAGCTCGGCCCGTCGGTGCCTCCGGTGACGTACTGCACCACGAGGTAACCGGCGACCGCGCACAGGACCACGAGGGCCGCCGCGAAGCGGAGGAGACGGCCACGGCGCTTGCGAGTAGGGGGCAACGGCTCTGGCATCCGGACAAGATACTGGAGAGTACTGAGACGTCTGCGCCGGACGGGGACAGTGAGCGCGCGGAGCGGGGGCGTTAGGGTCGGGAGCATGGCCGACACCCCTCTTGACCTTTCGCTGGACGCAGCCCGGCTGACCGCGCAGCTCGTCGACTTCCCCTCCGAGAGCGGCACCGAGAAGCCCCTCGCGGACGCGATCGAGACCGCCCTGCGCGCCCTGCCGCACCTCACGGTCGACCGCCACGGCAACAACGTCGTCGCCCGCACGAACCTCGGCCGCTCGGAACGCGTCATCCTCGCCGGCCACATCGACACGGTCCCCATCGCGGGCAACGTCCCCTCGCGCCTCGACGACGAGGGCTACCTGTGGGGCTGCGGCACCTGCGACATGAAGTCCGGGGTCGCGGTCCAGCTGCGCATCGCGGCGACGGTCCAGGAGCCCAACCGGGACCTCACCTTCATCTTCTACGACAACGAAGAGGTCGCGGCCCACCTCAACGGCCTGGGACACGTGGGCGAGGCCCACCCCGAGTGGCTGGAGGGCGACTTCGCGGTCCTCCTGGAGCCGACGGACAACCAGGTCGAGGGCGGCTGCCAGGGAACCCTGCGGGTGCTGCTGACGTTCAAGGGAGAGCGGGCACACTCCGCGCGCGCGTGGATGGGGTCCAACGCGATCCACAAGGCCGCTCCCGCCCTCGCGAAGCTGGCGGCCTACGAGCCGCGCAAGCCGGTCGTGGACGGACTGGAGTTCCACGAGGGCCTCAACGCGGTCGGCGTGACGGGCGGCGTGGCCACGAACGTCATCCCCGACTCCTGCACCCTGACGGTCAACTTCCGTTACGCGCCCGACCGCAGCGAGGTCGAGGCGGAGGCCTTCGTGCGGGACTTCTTCGCGGACTGCGGGGTCGACGAGTTCACCGTCGACGACCACACCGGCGGCGCCCGCCCCGGCCTCACGCACCCCGTCGCCCAGGCCTTCATGGCCGCGGTCGGCGGCGTCGCCCGCCCCAAGTTCGGCTGGACGGACGTGTCCCGCTTCAGCGCCCTCGGCGTGCCCGCGGTGAACTACAGCCCCGGTCAGCCGCTGCTCGCGCACAAGGTCGACGAGCGGGTCAAGGCGTCGCTGATCCCCGAGGCGGAGGAGAAGCTGAGGGCCTGGCTGACGTCGTGAGGCCGTTTCCCGCGGGGTCGCGCCCGGTGGCGCTTCATGGCGGACACGCGGACGTCCCCCCTCCGTAACCCGCGTAGATCTACGCTGAGACGGAAAGACCAGGCAAGCGGAGGGAGCGCACATGGCTACCGGGAACCCCGAGGGCAAGAAGCAGCCGCCGGAGGAGCAGCGCCTGGGACCTGTCCTCCGCAGGCGGGGACAGGTCACGGCGAGCACGACCGACCAGCGCCTGCTGGACGCGGGCGGCCCCTCGGACTGGGTCCACACCGACCCCTGGCGCGTCCTGCGCATCCAGTCGGAGTTCATCGAGGGCTTCGGCACGCTCGCCGAACTCCCGCCCGCGATCAGCGTGTTCGGCTCGGCGCGGACACCGGCGGACTCCCCCGAGTACGAGGCGGGAGTGCGGCTCGGCCGGGGCCTGGTGGAAGCGGGCTTCGCCGTGATCACCGGCGGCGGCCCCGGCGCCATGGAGGCGGCCAACAAGGGTGCCTGCGAGGCCAACGGCACCTCCGTCGGCCTCGGCATCGAGCTCCCCTTCGAGCAGGGGCTCAACCCCTACGTCGACATCGGTCTCAACTTCCGCTACTTCTTCGTCCGCAAGATGATGTTCGTGAAGTACGCGCAGGGGTTCGTGGTCCTGCCGGGCGGCCTCGGCACCCTGGACGAACTCTTCGAGGCCCTGACCCTCGTCCAGACCCAGAAGGTCACCCGCTTCCCGATCGTGCTCTTCGGCAGGGAGTACTGGGGCGGACTGGTCGACTGGCTCACGAACACCCTGATCGCCCAGGGAAAGGCGTCGGAGAAGGACCTGCTGCTGTTCCACGTGACGGACGACGTGGACGAGGCGGTGGCGCTGGTGTCGAAGGAGGCCGGCCGATAGAGCGGGAGGGGCTGGAGTCCAGCCCCTCCGGCGTTTGAGGAGCGGGGGCCTGGAGCCGGAGCCCCCGCAGGACGGGACGGGACGGGACGGGTAGGGGAGGCGGGGGCGAGAAAGCCCTAGGCCAGCCCCCGACGCGCGACCGCCGGCGGCCGGTGCCCCGCGATCGACGCCACCATGTCCAGCACCTGCCGCGTCTCGGCGACCTCGTGCACCCGGTACACCTGAGCCCCCAGCCACGCCGACACCGCGGTGGTCGCCAGCGTCCCCACCACCCGCTCCTTCACCGGCTTGTCCAAGGTCTCGCCCACGAAGTCCTTGTTGGACAAGGACACCAGCACAGGCCAGCCCGTCTCGACCATCTCCCCGAGCCGCCGGGTCGCCTCGAGACTGTGCCGCGTGTTCTTCCCGAAGTCGTGTCCGGGATCGATCAGCACCGACTCCCGGGGCACCCCCAGCGCGACCGCCCGCTCGGCCAGCCCCACGGTCACCCGCAGAATGTCGGCCACGACGTCGTCGTACGTCACCCGATGCGGCCGTGTACGAGGCTCCGCGCCCCCGGCGTGCGTGCACACCAGCCCCACCCCGTACCGCGCGGCGACCTCGGCCAGTCCCGGATCGACCCCGCCCCACGCGTCGTTCAGCAGATCCGCCCCCGCCTCGCACACCGCCTCGCCGACGGACGCCCGCCAGGTGTCGACGCTGATGATCACGTCGGGGAACCGCCGCCGCACCTCCGCCACGAACCCGACGGTCCGCCGGGCCTCCTCCGCCGCGGACACCTCTTCGCCCGGGCCGGCCTTGACCCCGCCGATGTCGATGATGGCGGCCCCTTCGGCCACCGCCTGCTCCACGCGCGCGAGGGCGGGCTCGTCGAGGAAGGTGGCTCCCTGGTCGTAGAAGGAGTCGGGGGTCCGGTTCACGATCGCCATGATCACCGGTTCGTGCGCGTCGAATGCACGCCTGCCCAGCCTGAGCATCCCCTGTGACCTCACTTCCTACGTCCATGTGTTCGGCGTCTGCGGCCGCCTGCGACCCTAACTGTCAGACTCGCATGGCACGATCGGACCCTGACACATTCGACGCCGGTGGCCGGCCGCCGGCAGGGACCCTGGGGACCTCAGCGATGGTTATGTTCTTGTTCCTGGTCATCGCGCTCGCGGTCGTGGTCGCCGCGGTGACGCTCGCCGTGGTGGGCGGCGGCGACAGCGACGGCCCGCTGCCCGACGTCGCCCCGGAGCGGCTCCAGGACCCGCTGCCGCCGGACCGGCCGGTGAACCGAGCGGACGTCGAGGACCTGCGCTTCCCGCTGACCGCCCGCGGCTACCGCATGGCGGACGTCGACGACGCGCTCAGCCGCCTCGGCGCCGAGCTCGCCGAGCGGGACGCCCGGATCGCCGACCTGGAGTCCGCGCTGGCCGGCGCCCGGGCCGCGGCCCACGTCGCCCTGCGGAAGCCGGAGCAGGGCCACGGGGAGCAGCAGTGAGCGACGGCACCGCCCTGGCCGGCCCGGACGGCGCGCCGCGCTGCCCCTGGGCCCTGTCCACGCCGGACTACGTGACGTACCACGACGAGGAGTGGGGCCGCCCGGTCCACGGCGACGACGCCCTGTACGAACGCCTCAGCCTGGAGGCCTTCCAGTCCGGGCTGTCCTGGATCACCATCCTCCGCCGCCGCGAGGGCTTCCGCGCCGCCTTCGCGGGCTTCGAGATCGCCAAGGTGGCGACCTTCGGCGAGGCCGACCGGGACCGCCTGCTCCTCGACCCGGGGATCATCCGCAACCGCGCCAAGATCGACGCGACGATGGCCAACGCGCGCGTGCTGGCCGAATGGTCCCCGGGCGAGCTGGACGAGCTGATCTGGTCCCACGCGCCGGCCTCGCACGCGGTCCCCAGGACCCTGGCCGACGTCCCCGCGGTCACCCCGGAGTCGACGGCCTTGTCCAAGGCCCTGAAGAAGCGCGGCCTGCGCTTCGTGGGCCCGACGACGGCGTACGCGCTGATGCAGGCGTGCGGACTGGTGGACGACCACCTGGAGACGTGCGTCGCGAGAACCCGCTGAGCCCTACCGGCCCAGGTACTTGGGCGTCTCCTTGTTCACGAAGGCCCGCACGGCGATCGTGTGGTCCTCGGAGGCGCCCGCCCGCGTCTGCAGCTCGTCCTCCTTGTCCAGCGTCTCCGCCAGACTGTGCGACAGCGCGTACGCGAGGGACTCCTTGATCGCGCCGTACGCCACCGTCGGCCCCTCGGCCAGGGCCCGCGCCACCTTCTCGGCCTCCGCGGGCAGCTCGGTGGACGGTACGAGACGGTTCACGATCCCCAGATCGTGCGCGTCCCGAGCCGACATGGTCCGCGGGAAGAGCAGCAGGTCGGCGGCGCGCCCCGGCCCCACCACGCGCGGCAGCGTCCACGAGATACCGGAGTCCGCGGTCAGTGCCACGCCCGCGAACGACGTGTTGAACGCGGCCGTGTCCGCCGCCACCCGGTAGTCCGCCGCGAGCGCGATCCCGAAGCCGGCGCCCGCCGCGACCCCGTTCACCCCGGCCACCACCGGCTTCGGCATCTCCGTGAGGGCCCGCACGACCGGGTTGTAGTGCTCCTTGACCGTGCTCATCACCTTCGTCGAGCCCTCGGCGAGCAGCCCGATGTGCTCCTTGAGGTCCTGCCCCACGCAGAAGGCCCGCTCCCCGGCGGCGGTGATCAGCACGGCCCGCACGGCGTCGTCCGAGGCCGCCGACTCCACGGCCTCCCGCAGCGCGACCTTCGTGGCGATGTTCAGCGCGTTCATCGCCTCCGGCCGGTTGAGCGTGATCGTCGCGAGTCCGTCGTGCACCTCGTAGAGCACGGTGTCGGCCATGGCGTATCCCCTCCGGTGTGTCCGCTGCATCCGATGTCCGAGGGACAGCATGGCGGAGATCGCCGTCCGAGGACCGGACCGTACGTGTGACCTGCGTCAAACAATTCCGGAGCGCTCATGACCGGCTGGGATCCGCGCGGCGGCGGAGTATCGCAGCCACATCGCCGAATTGAGTGGTTTTGCTCGGGCGCGTTGCCCAAGCGATGCCGACTGATGTTGGTCATCGGGTCCTGAGATGCGGGATAATGGCTTGGAAGCAATGTGTTCGATGCCGGTGGCGCGTGTCCCACTTTGACGCGCGTGCCCTCCCGGGGCCGTCGGCTTTGACGATGAGCTGGTTTCAGGAAGGGGAACGAGCATGGCGGCCATGAAGCCGCGGACGGGCGATGGCCCGCTCGAGGTGACCAAGGAGGGGCGGGGCATTGTCATGCGCGTTCCGCTCGAAGGCGGCGGTCGGCTCGTCGTCGAGCTGACCCCGGACGAGGCCGACGCGCTCGGTGACGCCCTCAAGAAGGTCGTCGGCTGACGCGGAAGCGACCATACCCTTTCGGTTGCCCCGGCATCTCATGAGATGCCGGGGCAGCGGTTTGTCCGGGCGGTTCCACGAATGGCCGTACGGCCCCCACCGGGTCCGGGGCCCGGGCCACCGGCTCAGCGCTTGACGGCGCAGAGCAGTCCGTCGCCCACCGGCAGCAGCGACGGCACCAGCTCTTGGCTCTCGCGTACGGCCCGCAGCAGTTCCCTGAGGCGCAGCACCTCCGTCGGCTGCGGTCCCGAATCCACCGTGCGGCCGTTGGCGAAAACGCCCTCGAAGACCACCAGGCCGCCCGGACGCAGCAGGCGCAACGATTCAGCGAGGTAGTCCATGACCTCCTGCCGGTCACCGTCGCAGAAGACGAGGTCGTAACCGGCGTCGGCGAGACGGGGCAGCACGTCCAGGGCCCGGCCCGGGATGAAGCGGGCCCGGTTGCTGGCGAAGCCGCTGGCGCGGAAGGCCTGGCGGGCGAACTGCTGGTGCTCCGGTTCGGGGTCGACGGTGGTCAGCACCCCGTCCGGGCGCATGCCGTGCAGCAGATGAATGCCGGAGACGCCGGTCCCGGTGCCGATCTCGGCGACCGCCTTGGCGTCCACGGAGGCGGCCAGCAACCGCAGCGCCGCGCCCGCGCCGGGCGACACCGAGCGCAGCCCCGCCTCGCGGGCCCGGTCGCGGGCCCAGAGCACGACTTCGTCCTCGGCGACGTAGGCGTCGGCGAACGCCCAGCTCGTCTGCCGGTTGCCGGTAATGACCCTCTCCTTGCCCCGTGGTTGCCTGGGCGTGACTGTATCCGTTGCCGTCGGGAACCCGCAGATGGGACCGGGCGTTTAGAGGGGTGGAGACGCACCCGGGGGGACACAGTTGGATCACGAAGTCGAGCGGGCCCTCGAGCAACTGCTGACGCAGGGGACCGAGTGGTATCAGCCCAGATCAAATTCTCGTAAAACCGCTTATCCGGAGCTAACGGGCGAGGTGGCTATGGTAGGGGCTCCACTGGAGACAACCAGAGCCGACAGGGGAGGTGCGGCCGCGCCTGGGGATCGTGGGGGAGTGCTGCGGCGCTTCCTCGGATCGGCGGGCAGGCCGAGATCCGTGAACGACACCGCTGACCACAGCCACGCCGGCGACTACGCCCAGACCGCGACCTTTGCCACCGACGCGGACGGGCAGGCGTGGACTCCGCCCACCTGGGAGGAGATCGTCAGCACGCACAGCGGCCGCGTCTACCGCCTCGCGTACCGCCTCACCGGTAACCAGCACGACGCCGAGGACCTCACGCAGGAGGTCTTCGTCCGCGTCTTCCGCTCGTTGTCCACGTACACGCCGGGCACCTTCGAGGGCTGGCTGCACCGCATCACCACCAATCTCTTCCTGGACATGGTCCGCCGCAAGCAGCGCATCCGCTTCGACGCCCTCGGCGAGGACGCGGCGGAGCGACTGCCCAGCCGCGAGCCGTCACCCCAGCAGGTCTTCAACGACGCCCACTTCGACGCGGACGTCCAGCAGGCACTCGACACCCTCGCGCCGGAGTTCCGCGCCGCGGTCGTCCTGTGCGACATCGAGGGACTGTCGTACGAGGAGATCGCCGCGACGCTCGGCGTCAAGCTCGGCACCGTCCGTTCGCGGATCCACCGCGGCCGTTCCCAGCTGCGCAAGGCCCTCGCCCACCGCTCACCCGAGGCCCGAGCCGAGCGCCGCTCCTTCATGGCCCGGGTCCCCGCACTGGGGGGAGGGGGCGCGTCCGCGTGAGTGGATCACTGCCCAAACCCGGCGAGGGGAGCCTCGCGGAACAGCATCTGGGAGACCGACTCGCCGCCCTGGTGGACGGTGAGCTCGGTCATGCCACGCGGGAGCGTGTTCTCGCGCATCTCGCCACCTGCCCGAAGTGCAAGGCTGAGGCGGACGCCCAGCGCCGCCTGAAGAACGTCTTCGCGGAGGCCGCCCCGCCCCCGCCCTCCGAGAGCTTCCTGGCCCGCCTCCAGGGGCTGCCGGGAGGTGATCCGGAGGACGGCGACAACTCGCCGTTCGGCGGGGGAGGATTCGGAGGTCTGTCGGGACGACCCGGCACCACCGGAGCCTTCGGGGTAAGACGTGGCGAGCGCTTCGAGTTCGACTACGTCCCCGCCCGCCCGCACGGCACGGTCCTGCCGCCCTCCGTCGGCCGGGGCTTCCGCATCCATGACGTCAGCCGTCACGAGGCCGACCGGTCGGCCTCGCGCGGCATGCGGTTCGCGGTCGTCGCCGCCGGCGCGGTGTCGCTGGCCGCGATCGCGCTGGGCGGCGTCACCGCGGGCATGCCGGGCGACACCGACGCCCGCGGGGCCGGCAGCAATGTGACTCCGGCGCGCACACCGGGCACGGGAGCCGCGGTGCCGGAGAACCAGCGCCGCCGTGGCGTGGGTCCGCTGCTCGCGCAGGAACAGGGACAGCGGATGCCGGGTGACACCCCGGTCAGCCCGACCACAGCGTCCGCACCGCTGCTGCCGGGTATCCCCGCCCAGGTGCAGGAGGCGGCCCTGCACACCCTCACGGCGCCCGTGGTCGCCGGTGCAGCCGCGATGTCCCCGCTCATACGTCCGCTCGGTGCCACCCCGCCGCTCACCCTGACGTCCCTGTCCACCACCCCGGACCTCACCACCTCCGGCTCCCTCGCCGCACCCGTCCCCCCCACCACGTCAGCGCCCACGCCCCCCAGCACCACCCGCTGACCGGCGCCCTGCTCCGCGGCGCCCGAACCTGGTTGAATCCACGGACAGGTCGACGCGCCGCGCACCGCGGCCGGTCAGCTGTGGGGAGAGCATGGACGAGGGCAGGCCCACGAAGAGCGATACGCCGACGACTGACACGACACGTTCCGACGGCGACTTCGTGCTGAGAGCCCCGCGCGGCGGGGCGGACTCGGAGGGCGACTACGAACTCACGGCCCCTCGGAACCCGTCCGACGCGCAGGGGGACTTCACACGGGCACGGCCCGTGCCGACGGCTGCCCCGCCGCAGGAGGCTGCTGCGGCCGACGTTCCCGTCGGCGAGCGCTCCACCGAGCAGGTCGACGCCGCGCCTGTCGGTCCCGTCGGCCCGGCTCCTGCCGAGCCCGCCACAGACCGTCCAGAGCCTGCACACGACCCCGACTTCACCAGCACCCCGCCGTACGGCGTACCGGGCCCCTGGGCCCCCGCCCCACCGGTCGCCCCGCCGGTCGCCCCACTGGTCCAGCACCCGGCGACCGCACCCGCGCCCGCGCCCGCACACGGCACGGCGACACCGACCCCGCCCGTGTCCGCCCCGCCTGTCCATGACACATCCGCGCCGCTGACGCCCGCGCAGCACGACCCGCCCACCCCCTGGCAGAACTACGACCCCTGGGCCCCCGTCCCCGCCCCCCTCCAGCAAACCGGTGTCGTCGTGGACACCGAAGGCACCCGGCGTCGCCGGGCCCGGCGGGCGCTTCTCGTCGGCGCTCTCCTGCTCGCGCTCGTGGCGGGCGGGGTCGGTGGAGTCGTAGGGGCGTATCTCGAGCGCAATGGTGTGGGGGGTGACGTCGTGGAGTTGCCGCAGGCCGATGAGGAGCCCGTCGGGCGCGCTCCCGACAGTGTCGCCGGGATCGCCGCGAGGGCCCTGCCCAGTGTCGTGACCCTGCATGTGAGCGGGGCCGAGGAGTCCGGGACCGGGACCGGGTTCGTGCTGGATGATCGCGGTCACATCCTCACCAACAACCACGTCGTGGAGCCGGCCGGAGCCGACGGCGGGATATCGGTGACCTTCCACAGCGGGGACGTCGCCGAGGCCACCGTCGTGGGGCGGGACAGCGGGTACGACCTCGCCGTCGTCAAGGTGAGCGGTGTCAGCGGGCTGCGGCCCCTGACGCTCGGCAACTCCGCCGGCGTCCAGGTCGGCGACCCCGTCGTCGCCATCGGCGCCCCCTTCGACCTGGAGGGCACCGTCACCTCCGGAATCATCAGCGCGAAGGAACGGCCCATCACCGCCGGGGGCGAGAGCGGAGACGGGAGCGACGTGTCGTACGTCGACGCCCTGCAGACCGACGCGCCCATCAACCCCGGCAACTCCGGTGGCCCGCTCCTCGACTCCCGCGCCCGGGTCATCGGCATCAACTCCGCCATCCGTTCCGCTGACGGCGGCTCCGGTTCCGGGAGCGGACAGGCCGGTTCGATAGGTCTCGGCTTCGCCATTCCCGTCAACCAGGCCAAGCGGGTCGCGGAAGAACTGATCAACACCGGCAGGGCGACCCACCCCGTCATCGGTGTCACCCTCGACATGGACTACACGGGCGACGGCGCCCGCGTAGGAACCAGGGGCGGTGACGGCGGACCCGCCGTGACCGAGGGCGGCCCGGGTGACCGGGCCGGGCTGCGGGCGGGCGATGTCATCACCGAGGTCGACGGCCGCCGTATCCACTCCGGCGACGAACTCATCGTGAAGACCCGCGCCCACCGTCCCGGCGACCGCCTGGAACTCACCGTGAAGCGCGACGGCAGAGAAAAAGACGTCTCTCTGGTCCTCGGATCCTCGGACGGCGACTAGAAAATCGACGGAGATTCACAGAGGAACGACAAAGGACCGATTAACAGAAACCTCACAGAGACGCCCGCAAACCCCGCTCCACAAGGCAAACAACCCGGAAAACCGCCCACCCGCCCGCACTCCGAGCCCTCGGGACAGTACCGGTCGTACGGGATCCCCAGGTACCGTGGACCCGGCCCGGACCACGGAAGACCCGCACAGACCAACCGAGGGCCGAGGACCGAGGACATCGCAAGGAGCTTCAGGTGTTCAATGACATAGGACCGCTCGAGCTGATCACGCTCGTTGTCCTCGCCGTGCTCGTCTTCGGTCCGGACAAGCTCCCGAAGGTCATCCAGGACGTCATGCGGACGGTGCGCAAGATCCGCGAGTTCTCGGAGAGCGCCAAGCAGGACATCCGGTCCGAGCTCGGCCCGGAGTTCAAGGACTTCGAGTTCGAGGACCTCAACCCCAAGACGTTCATCCGCAAGCAGCTGGACAACGACGAGCTGGGGCTCAAGGAGATCCGCAACGGCTTCGACCTGAAGAAGGAGATGGCCGAGGTCACCGACGCGGTGCACAGCACGGACACCTCGCCGTCCGCGTCCTCCTCCGGTGGCCGGATCGACATGACCAAGAAGCCCGAGGAGCTCGGCAAGGACGACCGCCCGACCTTCGACGCGGACGCCACCTGAGCCGTACGCCCCACCGGTAGGCGCCTGCCGAGCAGTTCGGCTCGGGGGCGCCTTTCCCCGTCCTGCGTGACGCGTTTCATACCCCGCTCTCACCTCCTATGCCCTCGTACGGCTCCCGTACGGCCCGAAGCAACCCCCCGTGCGCCCCGCGCGCCGGGCGGTTTCCCCGCAGCTCGGAGCGGTGTGGCTATGCTGCCGAGTTGTTGTGCGGGCCGTACGCGAACCAGCGACGCCGCCCGAAGGGGGGCGGGCCGGTCCGGTCCGACGAGCACTAGTAGGAGGCGTCCGGCACATGGAGACGACGAGTGGGGCAGTCGCGCAGGCGCCGGCCGCGGAGGGTGGCCAGCAGGTTCCCTCCGCCCGGCGCACGGTCGACGGCTACCTTCAGGCGCCCTTCCCCTGGTACGGCCTCGACGAGGCCTTCACGGGGCCGCGCTGGCTGATGCAGGTCGGCACGTCGGCCGACGGGGCCGTCGAGCACGGCTCGATCGGACACGGTGACGAGCCCTCGGTGAAGAACGAGGCGGGCTCCACGGGGGAGCCGAAGGAGAAGTTCGCGGTGGTGGTGACCGTAGCCGCGAACCCGTCCCGCAGGAGCGCGGACGGCACGGGGCTGCTGGAGGCCACGTCGGTCTCCTCAGCCGCCTGGCTGGCCGGGGTGGGGCTGCTGTCCTTCACCTGGCCCGGGCAGATGGACCACTCCCTGCGCGACGACTGGCTGGACCAGCAGACCGAGACGGCCTGGACCCTGGCGGACGACCTCGATGGACCCGACTGGTCCACCCTGTCCCTCCCGGTGGACGGCGTGCCCACACCGTTCCACTACCGCGAGTCGGAGTTCGGGTGGGTTCTGGCGGGCTCCACGCAGGAGGGGGTGCACGTGGGGGCGTACGGGAGAGGCATGAGCGCGTACGGGCTCGGGTTCGCGATGATCAAGGACATCTCGGCGTACGCCTAGCGCGAGGGGGCACCGAGGCCCGATCCGCGCGGTGCCCCACCACAGCCCTGTCGGCCCAGTCGTCGCCGTACCCGCCGGACCTGACGGTTGTCGGCGACCGCGTCGAGGAGCCGGCGTCCGATGCCGGCCACGTGGGCCGGGCCCTCGAGGCGCAGCAGGGTGCCGTCGCGGACCACGGCGTGAGCGACGGGAGCGCCGGCCTCCGGGAAGGTGACGGGGTGGCGTCCGGCCGGGAGCCGGACACGGGCGGGGAGCCGCAGCAGGGCCGCCGTCCCGCCGTCACCGGGGACCAGCTCGGCGTCCACCGTCAGGGCGGACACGGTGACCTTGAGACGTGCCGGGCCACCGGACGCCGTGGCCGCCACGTACGGCAGCGGGAGCGACCGCGCCCCGCGGAGAGCGTGCTGCTCGACGAAGGCGCGCCGGAACATCTTGTGCGGCGACATGCTCTGCATGAGCTCGTCGTTCTCGATCGTGCAAACGTCCACCGTGTGCCGGAACAGCCGCCGGGGCCGCACCATCGTGCTGGACATCTTGCCGAGCACCACGTCGGCGTGGTTTCGCCTGGCGTGCTCGTACAGCCGCTCCAGGGCCTCGGGGCCGAGCGTGTCGTCGTGGTCGACGAACTGGATGTACTCGCCGTTCGCGTGCCGCATCCCGAGATTGCGCGGTGCGCCGGGCCAGCCGGAGTTCGGCCGGGTGTGCACCTGGACGTTCGCGTGTGCGGCGGCGATCTTGTCCAGCCGGGCCGGAGTGTCGTCCGTCGAGCCGTCGTCGACGTAGATGACCTCGTACTCGTCGGCGGGCAGGCTCTGCCGGAACAGCGTCGGCGCGCATTCGTCGATGTACTTCCCGGTGTTGTGCACGGGAACGATGACGCTGACTTTGACGCTCGGCACTCCACGGACCCTACCGGGCCCGTGGAACGCCTTCCGTCAGGTGCGTCTCAGAACTTGTTCCGCGGAGTGATCCCCAGCGAAAGCCCCGAAAGACCCCGCTGGCGTCCCCCGAGCTTCCCCGCGATCCCCCGCAGGGCCGCGCCCGCCGGAGAGTCGGGATCGGTCAGCACCACCGGCTTGCCCTCGTCGCCGCCCTCGCGCAGGCGCACGTCGATCGGGATCGAGCCGAGGACCGGGACCGTCGCACCCGTGGTCCGGGTGAGGCCGTCCGCCACCGACTGACCGCCGCCCGTGCCGAAGACGTCGACCATCTCGCCGCAGTGCGGGCAGGGCAGGCCGGACATGTTCTCGACGACGCCGACGATCTTCTGGTGGGTCTGGACGGCGATGGAGCCGGCCCGCTCGGCGACCTCCGCGGCGGCCTGCTGAGGTGTGGTCACCACCAGGATCTCCGCGTTCGGGACCAGCTGCGCCACCGAGATCGCGATGTCGCCCGTGCCCGGCGGGAGGTCCAGGAGCAGCACGTCCAGGTCGCCCCAGTACACGTCCGACAGGAACTGCTGGAGGGCCCTGTGGAGCATCGGTCCGCGCCACACCACCGGGGCGTTGCCCGGGGTGAACATGCCGATGGAGATGACCTTCACGCCGTGCGCCGACGGCGGCATGATCATGTTCTCGACCTGGGTCGGGCTGCCGTCGGCGCCCAGCATGCGCGGCACCGAGTGGCCGTAGATGTCGGCGTCGACGACGCCCACCTTGAGACCGTCGGCCGCCATCGCCGCCGCCAGGTTCACCGTCACGGAGGACTTGCCGACGCCGCCCTTGCCGGAGGCGACCGCGTACACGCGCGTGAGCGAGCCCGGCTTGGCGAAGGGGACCTCGCGCTCGGTCTGGCCGCCGCGCAGCGCGGTCGC
Source organism: Streptomyces sp. NPDC005402 (assembly GCF_040606575.1). Classification (NCBI taxonomy): domain Bacteria; kingdom Bacillati; phylum Actinomycetota; class Actinomycetes; order Kitasatosporales; family Streptomycetaceae; genus Streptomyces; species Streptomyces sp. NPDC005402. Next base: position 54,688 of record NZ_JBEXFB010000013.1, on the reverse strand, counting down.
CAGTTCCTTGCGCTGCTCGTCGCTCATCACGTCGAGCGTGACGTCGACGCGGGTGACGCCCTCGACGGCCGCGACCGCGTCGGTGACGCGTTGCGTGATCGTCTCGCGCATGGGACACCCGGAGACCGTCAGGTACACGGTGACCGCGACCGCCCCGTCCGTCCCGATCTCGACCGACTTGACCATCCCGAGTTCCGTGATGGGGCGGTTGATCTCTGGGTCGTTCACCGTCGCCAGTGCCTCGCGCACCGCGTCTTCGCTAGCCATACGACGATGGTACGGCGCCGTACCGGAACCCCTGTACGGCTCTCAACGGTCGTCTACGTCACGTCCCGACGGCCGATCCGACCGTTCTGCCCGGAATACGCCGTGCCCGTCCTGCCTGGCCTCCAGCTCCTTCATCAGGTCCTGGAGCTCCGAGCGGATCCAGTCGCGGGTCGCTACCTCGCCGAGGCCGATCCTGAGCGAGGCGATCTCGCGGGTCAGGTACTCGGTGTCCGCGATCGACCGCTCGTTCTGCTTGCGGTCCTGTTCGAGGTTGACCCGGTCCCGGTCGTCCTGCCGGTTCTGCGCGAGCAGGATCAGCGGGGCGGCGTAGGAGGCCTGGAGGGACAGCATGAGCGTGAGGAAGATGAACGGGTAGTTGTCGAAGCGCAGGTCGCCGGGCGCGAAGATGTTCCACAGCACCCACGCGATGATGACGACCGTCATCCAGACGATGAAGCGCCCGGTGCCCAGGAAGCGGGCGATCCGCTCCGACAGCCGTCCGAACGCCTCCGGATCCCATTCGGGGAGCAGCCTGCGGCGCGGCGAACGCGGCTGGTCGAGGCGGGCGCGGGGACGGCCGGTCGCCGTGGCGCCGGAAGGGGTGCGCTCGCGGGCACCGGAAGGCATGCGCTCGCGGTTCGGGGTCTCGCGCTCAGGCGTCATGGTGGGCCGCCCCCTCCGCGTCGAACTCCGTCTCCCGCCAGTCCTCGGGCAGCATGTGGTCCAGTACGTCGTCCACGGTCACCGCGCCGAGCAGCGCCCCCGCCTCGTCCACCACGGGCGCCGCGACCATGTCGTAGGTCGCGAAGAACCCGGCGATGACGGGCAGGGTCGCGTCCGGGTCGAGGGCCTGGAGGTCGTCGTCGACGAGCGCGCTGACCAGGGTGTACGGAGGGTCGCGCAGCAGCCGCTGGAAGTGGACCGTGCCGAGGTACTTGCCGGTCGGGGTCTCGTCGGGCGGGCGGCACACGTAGACCTGGGCGGCGAGGGCCGGGGAGAGGTCCCGGTTGCGGACGCGGGCGAGCGCGTCGGCGACGGTCGCGTCCGGCCGCAGGACGATCGGTTCCGTCGTCATCAGACCGCCGGCCGTGTGCTCCTCGTACGCCATCAGACGCCGCATGTCGGCCGCGTCACCCGGCTGCATCAGGCTCAGCAGCCGCTCCTGTTCCTCCGTGGGCAGCTCGGCGAGCAGGTCGGCCGCGTCGTCGGGGTCCATGGCCTCCAGGACGTCGGCGGCCCGTTCCTCCTTCAGCTTGCCGAGGATCTCGATCTGGTCGTCCTCGGGGAGCTCTTCCAGCACGTCGGCCAGGCGGTCGTCGTCGAGGGCGGCGGCCACCTCGGCGCGCCGCTTGGCGGAGAGGTGGTGCAGGACGTTGGCGAGGTCGGCCGCGCGCAGCTGCTCGAAGGTGGCGAGGAGGCTCTCGGCGCCCTGTCCGTGTTCCTCCAGCGTGAAGCCGGTGACGGCGGACCACTCGACGGTCAGCGCCTCGCCCTTGCGCCGGAACGCCCCGCCCTTGCCGCCCTTGCGGACGAAGACGCGGTCGATCTCCCAGTCCCGGCGGGCCGGCAGGTGGTGCACCGACGCGTCGAGGACGGTGACCTGTTCGCCGCTCTCCACGAGGGTGACGCGCCGGTCGAGGAGCTCGCCGAAGACGAGGCGCTCGGTGGGGCGTTGCTCGAAGCGGCGGACGTTGAGGACGCCGGTGGTGATGACCTGTCCGGACTCGATGCTCGTCACCCGGGTCATGGGCAGGAAGATGCGGCGCCGGGTGGACAGTTCGACGACCAGGCCGAGCACCCGGGGCGGCCGGCGCCCCACGCGCAGGACGACGACCAGATCCCGCACGCGGCCCACCTGGTCGCCGTTGGGATCGAAGACGGCGACACCGGCGAGGTGCGAGACGAAGATCCGGGGGGCTCCCGCTGCCATGGCTGTGCTTCCTTCGGTTCGTCGTTCGTTGTCCGGATTGCCCGCTCGGGAGGGCTTCAGGCTAGCCCGTACCGATCGGATACGCCCTGGTGAGCGGTGCGGACGGTCTGGCTCCGCCCGGGGCCCGGAGCCCCGGTACGCTGCCGTACGCCGCTGAAGGACCGTCGTCGGAAAGGCAGCCCCACCTGTGACCGCGATTCCCCGGGGCCGTGCCCGCAGGACCGTTGTGGTGGGCGCGATGTGCGCCCTGGTCGTGACGGGAACGGGCCTGACGGGCTGCAGCGAGGACCCCGACGCGGGCACCAACGGGGTCGGCAAACTGCCCGCCGACCAGATCCAGTCGAAGACGCGAGCGGCCGCCGAGTCCGCCGACGCGCTGCGCCTGTCGGGGAACGTGGTCACCAGCGGGCGCACGTACAAACTCGACATGCGCCTGAATTCCGACGGCGGCTCAGGATCCGTCACCGCGGAGGGAACCACCTTCCAGTTGCTGCGGATCGGCAAGGAGCTGTATCTGAAGGCCGGCGCGGACTTCTGGACCCAGGCCGACGGAAAGGGCGACGACTCCGACGCGGCCGCCGACAAGCTCGACGGCAAGTACGTCAAGGTGCCGTCGGGCGACCCGGCGTACAGGAAGTTCAGCGGTTTCACGGACAAGGACGTTCTCCTCGACGGACTTCTGACGCTGCACGGCGGCCTGGACACCGACGGCCACCACGAGCAGGCGGGTACCCGCACGATCCGCATCACGGGCGACAAGGGCGACGGCGGCACGCTGGACGTCTCCCTGGAGGGGCAGCCGTACCCCCTGCGCCTGGCCCGGGCCGGCGGCGCGGGCACCCTGACCTTCTCGGCCTGGGGCAGGAACTTCCCCCTGACCGCGCCGAACAAGGACGAGACCGTGGACTACGGCAAGCAGCTGCCGACGTCCTAGCCGCGTTTGCGGCGCTTCAGAAGCAGCCGGGGAAGACCCGCGGGGATCGGCTCACGCGTGGTCGCCGGTGTCGGCAGCGGCGGTTCGGCCAGGTCGCCGTCGGGCAGCGCCGCCGTGACCCCGGTCGGTTCGAGCCGCAGCACCCGGCACTCGCGGGACCAGCGTTCCGTCATGGCCTCGCCGTCGGGGGCGTTCAGCCGTTTCCCCTTGAGCTCGGCGACAGCCGCTTCCCATGCCTCGGAGCCGGGAGCGAGCTCCACGACCTTCGCCGTCCAGGAGACCAGCCGGCCCCCCTTGTCCTTGCTGCGGACGGTCACCTCGGCGGCGCCCCCGTCGCTCAGCCCCGGCAGCGGCTGCTCCCCGGACCCGTCGCCGACCAGGCACGCCGCACCCTCGTGCCACACGTGCCACAGAGCGCGCGCCGAACCTTCGGAACCCTTGACCCAGATGAGGCCGGACTTCTTCGTGGCCTCCTCGACGAGGGCCCGGTCGAGCAGCTCACTTGTCATGAGGCCCACCCTAGAGCCAGCCGTTGCGCTTGAGGGTGCGGTGGATGCCCAGGCAGATGACTCCGGTGATCGCCATGATCACGGGGTAGCCGAGCTTCCAGTGCGTCTCCGGCATGTAGTCGAAGTTCATGCCGTAGACCCCGCACACCATCGTCGGTACGGCGATGATCGCGGCCCAGGACGTGATCTTCCGCATGTCCTCGTTCTGTGCGACGGACGCCTGCGCGAGGTTGGCCTGGAGGATGGAGTTGAGAAGCTCGTCGAAGCCGAGGACCTGCTCCTGGACCCGGGCCAGGTGGTCGGCGACGTCCCGGAAGTACTTCTGGATGTCGGGGTCCACCAGCCGCATCGGCCGCTCGCTGAGCAGCTGCATGGGCCGCAGCAGCGGGGCGACGGCACGCTTGAACTCCAGCACCTCGCGCTTGAGCTGGTAGATCCGGGCCGAGTCGACACCGCGCGAGACCTTGCCGCCGCGCCCCGGGGTGAACACCTCGGTCTCCACCTCGTCGATGTCGTCCTGCACCGCGTCGGCGACCGCGACATAGCCGTCGACGACATGGTCGGCGATCGAGTGCAGCACCGCCGAGGGGCCCTTGGCGAGCAGTTCGGGGTCGTCCTGGAGACGGTGGCGCAGCGCCCTGAGCGAGCCCTGGCCGCCGTGCCGGACGGTGATGAAGAAGTCCCGGCCGGTGAAGCACATGACCTCGCCGGTCTCGACGATCTCGCTGTTGGCGGTGAGTTCGTCGTGCTCGACGTAGTGGATGGTCTTGAAGACGGTGAACAGGGAGTCGTCGTAGCGCTCCAGCTTGGGCCGCTGGTGGGCCTGGACGGCGTCCTCGACGGCGAGCGGGTGGAGCCCGAACTCCCCAGCGATACCCGAGAATTCGGCCTCGCTCGGCTCGTGCAGACCGATCCACACGAACCCGCCGTCGCGGCGCACCTGGCGCATCGCCTCGTGCGGGCTCAGCTGCTGGTCGCTCTGCACGCGCCGGCCGTCGCGGTAGACGGCGCAGTCGACGACGGCGGAGGGCGTCGAGGGGTCGCGCGTCGCGTCGTACGCGCCGGTGTCCTTGCGCAGCGAGGGACGCGACGGGCGCACGGCGGCGCGCAGGTCACGGATCATCGACATGGCAGGCTCCTTCGTGACGGGCAACAAAGGGCCCCGGCGACGGGTGGAACTACCCGGAATGAGGACGTCCTGCTGTGGGTGTTTGGCACGTCCACAAAGCGGGGAGCACCGCATCATCGCGGTGGCGGACTTCGTTGCTGAAGTACTGATTCAGCTACTGCTACAGATCAGACAGATCAGGCAAAACGAACGAAGTGCTCTTCCGCACGAAGACGCGAACGTGAAAGGCGGCGGTTGCCGAAAGTCACAGAGCTGCATCAGCGGCCGGAAGAACGAGTGGTACTACCAGGTCGACTTCGATCCATGACAGCCCCACCTCCTCCGGCCGGTCCCTCGTAAGGGACGATCCATTCCCGCAAGGGAGTCTCGCTGGCGTCGGGACTCGATGCGCAACGCTTCTGCGTGCTGCCCCGACGACCGGGCCAGAGTACCAGCAGGCCGAAGTGTCAAGGCGCTGCTTTGCCCGGTGCTGACGAGTTCTATGCTCGCCGCATGGCAGATGTTCTTCCTCTGGTCGAGGCCCGGTTGCGCAGCGCGCTGGGCGAGCCGGACGCGCGCGCGGCGGTCACCTTCCTCGGCACGGACCGCATCGAGGTGCTCCGCTTCAGCGACGGGGACATCGTCCGTTACGCCACTCTCGGCATGTCGGCCCAGCCGATGGGCGACCCCACCGCGATGCTCGCCGACCCCGTCAAGGGCCCGCGCGCCGAGCTGCTCCTCTCCGTACGGGCAGGGCTCGCCGACACCGGCAAGGTGCTCCGTCCGCTCGCCGTGCTCGCCGCGTCCCCGCAGGTCGAGGGCGTGGTCGTGGCGCCGGGTGCGTCCCTCGACGTGGGTGAACCCCTGTGGCCCGGCGCCCCGTTCACCTCGGTCCTGGTCGCCGAGCCGGGCGGCCTGGTCGAGGACCTGGAGCTCGACGAGCCCCTCGACCCGGTCCACTTCCTGCCGTTGCTCCCCATGACGCCGAACGAGGCGGCCTGGAAGCGCGTCCACGGCGCCCAGGCCCTCCAGGAGCGCTGGCTGACCAACGGGACGGACCTGAGGGATCCGTCCCGCAAGTCCGTCCCGCTGGAGTGACCTTCGCGTGAGCAAGGTCACCAAGTGGTGGCCGGAAGTCGTCAGTTGGCGAAGACGGCGACGCTGTCCTCGGTCGCGTGCCTCGGCTCCAGCTCCTCCGCCTCGTGGGTGAGGGCCTTGCGCCGCACGACGACCACGAGCGCGCCCAGCACCGCGGTCACCGCCGCCACCACGAAGGGGACGTGGATGTCGGTCCACTCCTCGATCTTCGGCGCGAAGTAGGGCGCCGCGGCCGCCGCGAACCAGCGCACGAAGTTGTAGCCCGCGCTCGCCACGGGCCGCGGGGCGTCCGAGACGCCGAGCGCCAGCTCCGTGTAGACCGTGTTGTTCACGCCGATGAAGGCGCCGGACAGGATTGTGCAGACGATGGCCGCCGTGTGGTTGCCGTAGCCGAGGACGAGCACGTCGAGCGCGAGCAGGACGAGCGAACCGCCGAGCACCTTGAGCGAACCGAACCGCTCCTGGAGGCGCGGCGCGGCGAACACCGAGAAGACGGCGAGCAGTACGCCCCAGGCGAAGAACACGGCACCCGACTTGTACGGGGTCATGTCCAGCACGAACGGCGTGAAGGCCAGCACGGTGAAGAACGTGTAGTTGTAGAAGAAGGACGACACCGCGGCCGAGGCGAGCCCGCCGTGACCGAGTGCCTTGATCGGGTCGAGCAGGGACGTCTTGCGGGCCGGCTTCGGCTGCTCCTTCAGGAACACCGTGACGCACAGGAAGCCGATGGCCATCAGGAAGGCCGTACCGAAGAACGGGTAGCGCCAGCTGGCGTCACCGAGCAGGGCGCCGAGCAGCGGGCCGCACGCCATGCCGAGGCCGAGGGCGGACTCGTACAGCAGGATCGCCGCCGCGCTGCCGCCGGCCGCCGCGCCGACGATGACGGCCAGGGCGGTGGAGACGAACAGCGCGTTGCCGAGGCCCCAGCCGGCCCGGAAGCCCACCAGTTCCTGGACCGAGCCCGAGGTGCCCGCGAGCCCGGCGAAGACCACGACGAGGGCGAGGCCGAGCAGCAGGGTCTTCTTGCCGCCGATGCGGCTGGAGACGAATCCGGTGACCAGCATCGCGATCGCGGTGATCAGGAAGTACGAGGTGAACAGGAGGGAGACCTGGCTCGCCGTGGCGTCCAGGCCCTGGGCGATCGACGGCAGGATCGGGTCCACGAGTCCGATGCCCATGAAGGCGACGACGGATGCGCCCGCCGTCGCCCACACGGCCTTCGGCTGGCGCAGGATGCCGCCGGCTCCCGCATCGAAGGGGTCCATGGTCGTTCCTCCACTCCACACGGAGATAGTTGGTATATGCACATACTAAGTTAGGTCTGCTAAATAATGCAAGCTACACCTAGTTCTTCCTGGTGAAGCCGGGGTGAACCCGTTCCGTCCGGACGGGTGATCGTCCTTGACGTGGCGGAGCGAGGGTAGGACCGTGGGGCCCTATGAGGGGCGAACCCAGTTGCCCGAAGTGTGGTGGCCGGGTCAGGGCTCCCGGACTCTTCGCCGATTCCTGGCAGTGCGATGTGCACGGGACGGTGCATCCGCTGCAGCCCGTGATCCCGCCGAGCGTCGAGGCCCTCGATGTCGTGGTGCATCGCACGCAGGTGCCGGTGTGGATGCCGTGGCCGCTGCCGGTCGGCTGGCTGTTCACGGGCGTGGCCTGCGCGGGTGACGACCGCAGCGGCGGTCGTGCCACGGCCGTGGCGTGCACGGGACCCGGGCCGCTCGGGGGTGTCGGCGAGCTGATTCTGGTGGCCGAGGAGCTCGGCGTCGGGCTCGGGGCGCGCTACGCGGGCATCGACGGACCGGATCCGGGGCCGTACATGAGCGTGGACAAGCCGGCGCAGGCGAAGGTGCTCGCCGCCGGCCGGCCGACTCCGCTGTGGCATGTCTCCGGGGCGCCGGAGGACCGGGCGGTGTTCGCGGGGGAGGCGCTGGGGCTGTGGTTGTGGGCGGTCGTATGGCCCGAGCAGTCCGGGTTGCTGATGTACGACGAGCTGGTGCTGACGGATCTGCGCGATGCCGGGGCGGAAGTCGAACTGGTGCCCTGTGGGGCACTGTCGCCCCGACTGCTGAAGCCCTGACTGTAGGGGTTGTACCCCTGCTGCGGGTGTGACAGGGGAGCCCGAAAATCCGGTTATCCTTGAGCGTCCTCTTCTGTCCTGTCAGCGTCTGGAGTCCGTGTCGTGCGTATCGATCTGCACTGCCACTCCACCGCGTCCGACGGGACCGACACGCCCGCCGAGCTGGTGCGCAACGCCGCCGCTGCCGGGCTGGACGTCGTCGCCCTCACCGATCACGACACGACCCGTGGGTACGGCGAGGCCATGGCCGCCCTGCCCGCGAGACTCACCCTCGTCACCGGGGCCGAGCTGTCCTGCCGGATCGACGGGGTCTCGATGCACATGCTGGCCTACCTCTTCGATCCCGAGGAGCCGGAACTGCTCGCAGAGCGGGAGCTGGTGCGGGACGACCGGGTGCCCCGGGCGCGCGCGATGGTGGCCAGGCTTCAGGAGCTGGGCGTGCCGGTCACCTGGGAGCAGGTGGCGCGGATCGCCGGAGACGGGTCCGTCGGGCGGCCGCATGTCGCCACCGCGCTCGTCGAGCTCGGGGTCGTACCGAGTGTGGACGAGGCCTTCACGACCGACTGGCTGGCCGACGGCGGCCGGGCCCATGTGAAGAAGCACGAGACCGACCCCTTCGAGGCGATCCGGCTGGTCAAGGGGGCCGGCGGGGTCACCGTGTTCGCCCACCCGGGCGCCAGCAAGCGCGGCCGCACCGTCCCGGAGTCCGCGATCGCCGAGATGGCCGCCGCCGGCCTCGACGGCATCGAGGTCGACCACATGGACCACGACGAGGACACGCGCGTACGGCTGCGCGGACTCGCCGCCGACCTGGGACTGCTCGTCACCGGCTCCAGCGACTACCACGGCAGCCGCAAGACGGTCGCCCTCGGCGAGTACACGACGCACCCCGAGGTCTACGGGGAGATCACGCGACGGGCGACGGGGGCGTTCCCCGTCCCCGGCACCGGCGGAATCTGAGGCCCGACCCCGCTCCCCATCACCCGGCGCCGCAGGCCGTGCCCGTGCCCGGCTCCGTGTTCCCTCCCTTTCGGTAAGGCCAGTTCCGTCATGTTCGACGTCGCCGTCTTCGGCTCGCTCTTCCTCACCCTGTTCGTCATCATGGATCCCCCCGGGATCACCCCGATCTTCCTCGCGCTGACCGCCGGCCGGCCCGGCAAGGTGCAGAAGCGGATGGCCTTCCAGGCCGTCTGTGTGGCGGGCGGTGTCATCGCCGTCTTCGGGCTGCTGGGCCACCAGATCCTGAACTACCTGCACGTCTCCGTACCCGCGCTGATGATCGCGGGCGGGCTGCTGCTCCTGCTGATCGCACTCGACCTGCTCACCGGCAAGACCGACGAGCCGAAGCAGACCAAGGACGTCAACGTGGCGCTCGTACCCCTGGGCATGCCGTTGCTGGCCGGTCCGGGTGCGATCGTCTCCGTCATCCTGGCCGTGCAGAAGGCCCACAGCGTCGCCACGCAGGTCTCGGTGTGGACGGCGATCCTCGCCATCCACGTCGTGCTGTGGCTGGTGATGCGGTACTCGCTGCTGATCATCCGGGTCATCAAGGACGGCGGGGTCGTGCTGGTGACCCGGCTCGCGGGCATGATGCTCTCCGCGATCGCAGTGCAGCAGATCATCAACGGGATCACCCAGGTGATCCAGGGGAGCTGAGCGGCCCGTGCGCATGCGCAGAGCCCCCGCCCGGCGTCGATGCCAGGCGGGGGCTCTGAAGCTTCAGCGGTGATCCGCGTCTGTAGTGTTCGGGTTATGAGGCCGAAGTGTCGGCCGGACGGATCCAGAGCCGCTGTCCTACGGACGCGGCCTGCTGAACGATCCGGTTGACGGAGGCGGCGTCCACGACAGTACTGTCCACGGGCGTGCCGTCGACGTCGTCGAGTCGCATGATTTCGAAGCGCATGGCTTCTCCCTTCGTCTGGTCATCCTCCTGCGGAGAATTACTGCGTACACAGGTAGTCAACGGGGTGCGTGTTACAAACATTCCCTACGCTAAAGAAATTTTTCGAACGGCTAACTACTGACCGGTAAGTGAGTCTTCGGAGACTCCTTGGGACCGGTTGTGTTCGCAGCGTGACCGCCGGGACAATGGGGGCGATGAACGACGACCTGGCGTCCCTGAGCGCCCGCATCGACCGCACCAACGAGCTGCTCACGCGCATGCTCGCCGAGGTGGCGAAGACACCCTCGACGCATGCGATCTTCGTCGACGCGGGATATCTCTACGCGGCCGCGGGACGACTCGTCGCCGGCACGGAGGACCGTCGCGCCTTCGACCTCGACGCCGAGGGCCTGATCGAGGCCCTCATCGACCGGGCGCGGACCATCTTCGCGGACAGCAGACTGCTGAGGGTCTACTGGTACGACGGCGCGAGACGCCGTATCCACACGGCGGAGCAGCAGACCATCGCCGAACTCCCGGACGTGAAGGTCCGGTTGGGCAACCTCAACGCCAACAACCAGCAGAAGGGCGTCGACTCGCTGATCCGCTCCGACCTGGAGTCCCTGGCCCGGCACCGCGCGATCAGCGACGCGGCACTTCTGGGCGGCGACGAGGACCTGGTCTCGGCGGTCGAGGCGGCCCAGGGCTACGGCGCCCGCGTCCACCTGTGGGGCATCGAGGCCCCGGAGGGCCGCAACCAGGCGGAACCGCTGCTGTGGGAGGTCGACAGCCAGCGCACCCTCGACCTCGACTTCGTCAAGCCGTACGTCTCGCGGCGGGCCGCCGTCCCCTACGAGGCGACGGCCACCCGTCCCACCCGCGACGACGTCCGGTTCGTGGGCGCGCAGATCGCCGCGAAGTGGCTCGGGGAGCGGGGGCGGGCGGCGCTGCAGGAACTCCTGCCCGGGCACCCCTATCTGCCGGGCTCGGTGGACCAGGACCTGCTGGTGGAGGCGGAGGGACGTCTCCAGTACTCCCTGCGGGGGCAGGCGGATCTGCGGCGGGCGCTGCGGGACGGGTTCTGGGAGCACCTGCAGGGGCAGTACTGACCGCTCAGTGGCCGACGGCGTCCCAGAAGTCGGCCAGGGCGTGGGCCGTGGGGAGGGGCTCGTCGGCGTTGGGGGAGTGGTCGGCTCCCGGGATCACCGTGCGGCGGGCGCGCAGTCGTACGGCCATGTCGTCGAGGAGATGAACCGGCCAGGTGTCGTCCTGCGAGCCGGACAGGACGTGGAACGGCAGCGGGACGGCGGCGAGTTCGCCGACCAGATCCGGCTCCGTGCACAACTGACGCCCCGTCGCGAGGAGTTGGGCGGGTTTGTTGCCGAGCCAGCGGCGGCGGAGCTGTGCGACGTCCCCGATGCCCTTGGCGGGACCGCCGACCTCCTCGGGCGGGCCCATGGCCAGGATCGCGTCCCACACCTCGGCCATCGTCATCACCCCGAGCGCGTCCCGCAGCAGCTTCACGCGCTGCTGCTGGGAGTCGGAGATCTGCGCGGGGCCCGAGGAGACGAGGGTGAAGGAGAGGAAGGGGGAGTGGTCGAGCAGTACGGCGGCGCGCCCGATCTGACCGCCCAGCGAATGTCCGACCAGGTGCACGGGGGTGTCGAGGGCGGCGGCCTGGGCCAGCACGTCGCGCGCCAACTCGCCGCGTGCGTAAGCGGATTCGTCGGTCTCCGGGCCGTCCGACTCGAACTGCCCCCGCCCGTCCACGGCCACGACCCGGTACCCGCGCGCGGTGAGCGGCTCGTGAAGCAGCGTGAAGTCCTCCTTGCTCCCCGTGAACCCGGGCAGCAGCAGCGCGGTGCCCTTCCGGGCGACACCGGGGACCACGGCAGAATCCACCGCCGCGAACTCACCGCGAGCGGTGCGCAGGGGGTGGACGCGGGCGCCGGGCGGCGGAGGGAAGACGGCTCGGGTGCTCACGGGGTGAGGGTATCGGGCGGGGTGGCGGGGCGAGGTCGCCGGTGTGGACCCGGCCGCCCGCGCCCGGTGTTGCGGAGAGCGCGGTGCACCGCGGCGGGTCGATGGTGGCGTACGGCTCGACCGGACACGGCGCGGCGGGGACCGCACCCGACCGCGCAGCACAGGTACACGACGACGCGGACGCCCGGCGCGTGGGCCCGGTCGACGAAAACCGGCGCCGTGGGGGCTGCCACGGGCCGCTGCCGGGAACGCCGACGGCCCGGCCCCTGGTGAGGGGCCGGGCCGTTCGGTGTGGGATCAGCTGTCCGCGGGCTCCGCGGCGGCCGTCTTGCGGGTCCGGCGGCGCGGTGCGGCAGCCTTCGGCTCCTGGCCCGCCTGGGCCGGGATGTCGGCGGTCACCACGGGCTCGGCGGCCTTGCGGGTGGTACGCCGACGGGGCTTGGCCTCGGCCTCGGCCGTGTCCGAGGCGACCTCGGCGGTGGCGGCCGCGGTCTTGCGGGTGCGGCGCGGCTTGGCCTCCGCGGTCTCCGCCGTGTCCGCTGCGGTCTCCGCCGGGGCCGCCGTGGCCTTGCGGGTGCGGCGCGGCTTGGTGACCGTGCCCTCCGCGGTGTCCACTGCCGCCTCGGCCGCCTTCGCGGTGCTCGCCGTCTTCCGCGTACGCCGGGGCTTGGCCGCCTCGGCCGACTCCGTCTCCGGGACCGTCTGGACCGGGATCTCGGCGGTCACGGCGGGCTCGGCGACCTTGCGGGTGCGGCGACGCGGCTTGGCCTCGGTGGCCTCGGCCGTGTCCACCGCGGTCTCGGCGGTGGTCGTGGCGGCAGTCGCGGTCTTGCGCGTGCGGCGGGGCTTGGCCTCGACGGCTTCCGCGGTGTCGGCTGCGGTCTCCGTCGTCGCGGCCGCGATCTTGCGGGTGCGGCGCGGCTTGGTGACCGTGCCCTCCGCGGTGTCCACGGCGGCTTCGGCGGCGGTCGTGGCCGCGGTCTTCCGCGTCCGCCGCGGCTTGGTCTCCGTGGCCTCGGCCGTGTCGACGGCGGCTTCGGCGGGGGCCGCGGCAGCCGTCTTGCGCGTACGGCGCGGCTTCGTGGCCGGGGCCTCCGTCGCCGGAGCGGTCTCGGCGACCGGAGCGGTCTCCGTGACAGGTGCGGTCTCCGTGACCGGTGCGGCCTCGACGACCGTCTCCACCGCGGCCGGCGTCTCCGCGGACTTGCGGGTCCGGCGGCGGCGCGGCTTGGCCGGGGTCTCGGCGGTGTCGAGGGCCGGGCCCTCCGCCGTCGTGACGGCGGACTCCGCGGCCTCGGACACGGCCGGCTCGACCGTCGCCGTCGCCGTGGTCACCGTGGCCGGCGCCGAGTCGGACGCCGCGCCGCGGGTGCGGCGCCGACGGCGAGGGGTGCGGGTCGCGGGGGCGTCCTCGGTCGCGGCGGTCTCCGACGGGGCGACCGCCTCGGCGGGGGCGTTCGCGTCCAGCGGGGTCCCGCTGCGGGTACGGCGGCGACGGCGCGGCGTACGGTCCGCACGCTCGCGGTCGGCGGAGCGGGACTCGTCCCGGCCACCCCGTCCGCGGCCCCGGTCACGGTCACCGCGGTCACGGTCACCTCGGCCGCGTGCACCGCGTCCGCCCGGCTCGCCCAGGTCCTCGAGCTGCTCCGCGTCGAGCCCCGCGCGCGTGCGGTCGGCCCGCGGCAGGACACCCTTGGTGCCCGCGGGGATGCCCAACTCCTCGTAGAAGTGCGGGGAGGTGGAGTACGTCTCCGGCGGGTCGTTGTGGTTGAGCTCGAGCGCCTTGTTGATCAGCTGCCAGCGGGGGATGTCGTCCCAGTCGACGAGGGTGATCGCGATGCCCTTGGCACCCGCGCGGCCGGTACGGCCGATGCGGTGCAGGTACGTCTTCTCCTCTTCCGGGCACTGGTAGTTGATGACGTGCGTGACGCCCTCGACGTCGATGCCGCGGGCGGCGACGTCGGTGCAGACGAGGACGTCCACCTTGCCGTTGCGGAAGGCGCGCAGCGCCTGCTCACGGGCGCCCTGGCCCAGGTCGCCGTGGACCGCGCCGGCCGCGAAGCCGCGCTGCTGGAGCTGATCGGCCAGGTCGGCCGCGGTGCGCTTGGTGCGGCAGAAGACCATGACCAGTCCCCGGCCGTCGGCCTGCAGGATGCGCGAGACCATCTCGGGCTTGTCCATGTTGTGCGCGCGGTACACGTGCTGCTTGGTGTTCGCGACCGTCCTGCCCGCGTCGTCGGGCGAGGTGGCGTTGATGTGCGTGGGCTGCGACATGTAGCGGCGCGCGAGACCGATGACGGCGCCCGGCATGGTCGCCGAGAACAGCATCGTCTGGCGGCGGGCCGGCAGCATGTTGATGATCTTCTCGACGTCGGGCAGGAAGCCCAGGTCGAGCATCTCGTCGGCCTCGTCGAGGACGAGGGCCCGGATGTGACCGAGGTTGAGCTTCTTCTGGCCCGCGAGGTCCAGGAGCCGGCCCGGGGTGCCGACGACGACGTCGACGCCCTTCTTGAGGGCCTCGACCTGGGGCTCGTAGGCGCGGCCGCCGTAGATGGCGAGAACGCGGACGTTGCGTACCTTGCCCGCGGTCTGCAGGTCGTTGGTGACCTGCGTGCACAGCTCGCGCGTGGGGACGACGACGAGCGCCTGCGGGGCGTCGGTGAGGTCCTCGGGCCTGGCGCGGCCGGCCTCGACGTCGGCGGGGACGGTGACGCGCTCCAGGAGCGGGAGACCGAAGCCCAGCGTCTTGCCGGTGCCGGTCTTGGCCTGGCCGATGACGTCGGAGCCGGAGAGGGCGACCGGGAGCGTCATCTCCTGGATGGGGAAGGGGGTGATGATGCCGACGGCTTCGAGGGCCTCGGCCGTCTCGGTCAGAATTCCGAGATCGCGGAAAGTCGTAGTCAGGGTGCTGCCTCTTCTGTGTGCGCGGTGCGAGGCGAGCGCGGGGTGTCGTCTACCGTGCTGGGGACGTCGGCTGCCTTACGGGCTAAGCCGTAATGGCACGGGATCACTGCCGACGCTCTAGCGCTCGTACCGCTGAGGGTCCCCCTCCGAACTCCGTACGCACTGTGCCGTACGGGCGAGGAGGGCTGTCGGGTCGGAGCCGATCGGGCCTCCGACCGGGCATCCTCATACGTGCGGCCTGTCGAGGTACGGCGCACTCATGAAGTGGCGCACTCATGAAGGACTGTCGTACCAGCAGGCGCATTACCACCATACCCCGGAATCGCGCACATGTGATGGCCGATTTGGTCACGTAGTCGTCGTCACACTGATTGACCAGGACCTTCCGGCGTCCGGAGAGCGGGCTATTGTGCGCTTCATGACGACCTCTGACAAGCCCGACCACGCCTCCGAGACCCCTGCCGAACCCACCGGAGTCGCCGCCCAGGACTGGACGAAGGCCTCCGCCGACCCGCAGTACCGAGCCGCGGTCGTCGACCTGCTCGGCGCGCTCGCGTACGGCGAACTGGCGGCCTTCGAGCGGCTCGCGGAGGACGCGAAGCTGGCGCCCACGCTGGCGGACAAGGCGGAGCTGGCGAAGATGGCGTCGGCGGAGTTCCACCACTACGAGAAGCTGCGCGACCGGCTGACGGAGATCGGTGAGGAGCCGACGCTCGCGATGGAGCCGTTCGTCGCGGCGCTCGACGGCTTCCACCGGCAGACGGCGCCGTCGGACTGGCTGGAAGGGCTCGTCAAGGCGTACGTCGGCGACTCGATCGCCAGTGACTTCTACCGGGAGGTCGCCGCGCGGCTCGACACGAACTCGCGCGAGCTGGTGCTGGCGGTGCTCGACGACACCGGGCACGCCGGGTTCGCCGTCGAGAAGGTGCGGGCGGCGATCGACGCGGAGCCGCGGGTGGGCGGGCGACTCGCCCTGTGGGCACGGCGGTTGATGGGCGAGGCGCTGTCGCAGTCGCAGCGGGTCGTCGCGGATCGGGACGCGCTGTCGACCATGCTCGTCGGGGGCGTCGCGGACGGGTTCGACCTCGCCGAGGTGGGGCGGATGTTCTCCCGGATCACCGAGGCGCACACCAAGCGGATGGCCGCGCTGGGCCTGGCGGCGTAGCGCCGCAGGGGTGGGGTTCCCGGAGGCCCCGGGATGCCGGGCGGCCGCGGGTCGTCCGCGGCCGGCCGGGCGAACCCCGCGCCACCGGCGGGGGTCGCCTAGGCGGTTGCTGAGCGGCGGAGTCTGCCTGACGGCCGCAGGAGCAGCGACAGCGACGCCACCGATACCACCGCCGCGCCCAGGAGGATCAGCAGGATGTTGCCGGGGTCCAGCGCGGTGTGGGTCACGAAGGCGCCGAAGAGGGCTCCCGCGGTGCCCGTCGCGAGGACCAGGGAACGGGTCGGCAGGCGATGGGCGAGGCGGTGCGCCGCCACCCCTGCCAGTACGAGACCGAGCAGAGCGGAGCCGAGCGTTTCGATCAACATCATGGGGTCCCTCCCACACGGCCACACTGCGCATTACGGTCGTAGCCCGTCATACCCGTGACCTGCGGAATGCAATCCTCCTGCCGGGGCTGTTCGTGCTCCATACGGGGAGGGAATCCTGCCCACCGCACGAAGAGGGGCCCGGCGACTTCCGGTCGCCGGGCCCCTCTTCGTCTGTCTGCCTACAGCGCGCCGAAGCCCACCTTGCGCGGAGCCGGCTCGCCGAGCTCGACGTACGCGAGACGGTCGGCCGGGACGAGGACCTTGCGGCCGTGCTCGTCCACCAGGCTCAGCAGCTGAGACTTGCCGGCCAGCGCCTCGGCCACAGCCCGCTCGACCTCCTCGGCGCTCTGACCGCTCTCCAGAACGATCTCGCGGGGCGCGTGCTGCACGCCGATCTTGACCTCCACGGCTATGTCCCTCCGACGGTCAGTGAAGTGCGCGACCTTCCGCGCCGTACCCAGCACACATTAGCCCGGTGAGGGGACGTCCACGCTCCGCGCAAGAACGCCAACAGCGAACAACGGGCGGGAACAGACGACCCGCACGCGTGCGTGCGGGTCGTCTGTGATCCTTGAGGACCTCTGGTGGTGCTCCGCGTCCCTAGTGGTGCTCGGTGCCGTGCAGCGGGAATCCGGCGATGCCCCGCCACGCCAGCGACGTCAGCAGCTGGACCGCCTGGTCGCGGGGGACGCTGCGGTCGCTGTGCAGCCAGGACCGGGCCACCACCTGGGCGAGACCGCCGAGGCCCGACGCGAGCAGCATCGACTCCGCGCGCGAGAGGCCGGTGTCCTCCGCGATGACCTCGGAGATCGCCTCGGCGCACTCCACGGTGACCTTGTCGACGCGCTCGCGCACCGCGGGCTCGTTCGTCAGGTCCGACTCGAAGACCAGGCGGAAGGCGCCGCCGTCGTCCTCGACGTACGCGAAATAGGCGTCCATGGTCGCCCGTACGCGCTGCTTGTTGTCGGTCGTCGACGCGAGCGCGGCGCGCACCGCCTGGATCAGGGACTCGCAGTGCTGGTCCAGCAGCGCGAGATAGAGGTCGAGCTTGCCCGGGAAGTGCTGGTAGAGCACCGGCTTGCTGACGCCGGCCCGCTCGGCGATGTCGTCCATCGCGGCCGCGTGGTAGCCCTGTGCCACGAAGACTTCCTGCGCGGCGCCCAGCAGCTGGTTCCGTCGGGCACGGCGCGGCAGGCGCGTCCCCCGCGGGCGTGCCGCCTCTGTCTGCTCGATGGCTGTCACGCCGCCTCCCAATGTCGTCCACATGCGGTGTGCGCCGCGCCGCCATCGTACTTTTCGGTAACCGTGCTGTGCGCGGTACGAACGCAGAATTTCACGGACCGGACGGTGACGAAAGCCGCACAAAGGTTTCAAACGGGCATCTGGCGGGCAAGGGCCGTCCCGGTCCTGCTCAGGAATGCCCTGATGAGTGCTTCGTCGGCCGCCTCACGCCCTGCCGAGGTCACCGATAGTCGTCCTCGTCGATCGAGACGACCCGGGCCTGTTCGACGAGGTCGGCCTCGTTGGCCCGGTCGGGGTCGACGCCGGTCAGCGGGTCGTCGCGGTCGGGTGTGACGTCGGCGCGCTGCTCAGCCGCGTCGACCTCCGGCGCCTCGACGTCGAGCTCGTCGGCGTCGTCCTCGTTCTCCAGCGCCTCGAGGGCTGCGAGGGCCTCGGGGTCGGTGGGGTCGTAGGCCATGGTGGGCTCCCTTCCTAGAACGTCCCTGATGTACACAGGGGGCCACATCCGGGTGCCCTGCGTACGAGCCTAGGAGACACACGATCTGGACGCCATGCGATGTCCGTGCCGACCGCGCGTTCCGCACTGCGCACACCTCGCACGCCTCGCACATGTGCTCTGTGATGGCGAACACGTGAACCACTGCGTGATCGTCTCGTAACATTGCCGCATGTCTTCGACCGAGCTGCCTCTCGTGCCGCCCGCCACCGTCCTACCGAAAGTGGCACCCGTCAGGGTCGGTGCGGGTGAGCGGCTCAGGTCGGTGGGGCTGCCGGGGATCACGCTGACGGTGCGTTCGAGGCCACCCGCGCGCGAGGGGCTGCCCCCCGCGCTGTACGTCCATGGCCTCGGCGGTTCCTCGCAGAACTGGTCGGCGTTGATGGAGCAGCTGGAGGGCGACGTCGACGGCGAGGCCGTGGACCTGCCGGGCTTCGGGGACTCCCCGCCACCGGACGACGGCAACTACTCGATCACCGCTCACGCGCGCGCGGTGATCCGTTTTCTCGACGCGTCCGGCCGCGGGCCCGTCCACCTCTTCGGCAACTCCCTCGGCGGCGCGGTGTCCACGCGCGTCGCAGCGGTGCGGCCCGACCTGGTGCGCACCCTCACCCTCGTCTCGCCGGCCCTCCCGGAGATCCGCGTCCAGCGCAGCGCCGTGCCCACGGGGCTGCTGGCGCTGCCGGGTGTGGCCGGTCTCTTCACTCGCTTCAGCAGGGACTGGACGGCCGAGCAGCGCGTCCGCGGGGTCACCGCTCTCTGCTACGGCGATCCCGGGCGGGTCACTCCCGAGGGCTTCCAGTACGCCGTCGAGGAGATGGAGCGGCGCCTGCAACTGCCGTACTTCTGGGACGCGCTGACGCGTTCCGCGCGCGGGCTGGTGAACGCGTACACGCTGGGCGGCCAGCACGCGCTGTGGCGCCAGGCCGAGCGGGTCCTCGCCCCTACGCTGCTCGTGTACGGCGGTCGCGACCAGCTCGTCGGCTTCCGCATGGCCCAGAAGGCGGCCCGCGCCTTCCGCGACTCCCGTCTGCTGACCCTGCCGGAGGCGGGGCACGTGGCGATGATGGAGTACCCGGAGACGGTGGCGGGGGCGTTCCGGGACTTCGTCGCGCACAAGGGAGACATGGGGGCCAAGGGGGACACGGGGGCTTCTGACGGTTCTGTGGGAGGCTCTGTCCGGCGTGACGGCTCCGTGGGCACCTCCGGTGAGGGGGCCTCGGGTGACGGGAGAGACGCCGCAACGGCTTCCGGCACCGGGGCCGACACCACCATCGTGGGGAGCTGAGGCGCGGCGTGGGACGCCACAGTCGACGCGGGCCCGCTCCCAAGAAGGGGTCCGACAAAGGCAGTTCGGTACACAGCGATACGGTCCAGGCGGCCACCGAGGCAGTACGGGGCGCCAAGGGCCTCGCCGCGGAGCCGACGGGCCGGGAACGGACCCCCACTCCCTCCGCTCCGGCGCCGCAGGCTGCTCGGCAGTGGGGCCGGGGCCCCGAGTACGGGGCGTCAGGGGCTGGACCCGGGAGCGGCGCTGCCGGATACCGGGTACCCGCGCAGGGCGGCCAGGGCCTCCCGGACGGGACGCCCGCGCACGGGTTTCCCCGGGTTCCGGACGGGACGCCTGCGCATGGGTTTCCCGGGGTTCCGGACGGGGGGACGGCTGGGTCTGGCTCCCGTCGGGTTCCTGAGGGCACGCCCGCGCGGGGCGTTCCTCGGCTTCCGGACGGCACGCCCGCGCATGGATTTCCCCGGTTGCCCGGGGGTACGCAGGCGCGTGGAGTCCCGGGTGTGCCCGACGGGCCGTCCGGCCAGGGGGTGCGGCGGTCCCCGGACGGGACGCCCCCGCGTGGAGTCCCGCGGCTTCCCGACGGCACGCCCGCCCAGGGCGTGCCCCGTGTCCGTGGTGGGCATCCCGAGCAGCGTGAATCCGGGGGCGGCTGGGGGGAGTTGAGCGGTCCGGGGCCGGACGGACATGCCGCCGGTCCGGAGGTCGCTCTGCCACGGCAGCGCCAGGGCCCGCCGGGATCGCGGTCGGGGCCACGCCAGGACTACGTCGACGCGTTCACCGACGACGTCGACCTCTTCGCGCCAGGCGGCCCTCGGGGTCCCGGCGGACGCCGCGCTCCTGTTCCCGCGAACGGTCCCGTCAGAGGGGGCGGAGAGCCCAGCGCCGCGCATCCGTCCGCCGCGCACCCCTCCGACCCGTACGGCTCCGTCACCGACTGGCCCGGCGACGCCGACGTCCGCACCGACGTCCACACCGACGAGGGCGCCCGCCCGGACTCCGGCGACGCACCGCCGGACGACCAGCCGCCGGCCAAGGGCGGCAAGGGCCGGGCGTTCACCGGCATCGCGGCCGCCGCCGTCGTCACCGTGCTCGCCGTCGTCGTGGCCGGACAGGTCACCGACGGGCGCGACACCGCCTCGGGCGCCCGGTCCGCGACCGACCAGGCGCGGGACGCCCGGGACGCCGGCACGGGCGCGGCAGGGCAGCCCTCGCCGTCGTCCTCGGCCGTCGTGGTGCCGCTGACGTACGAGCAGAAGATGGACACGAAGTACCCGCTGAGTGCCAAGCTCGACGGTTCGGGGAAGTTCGACGCGATCCAGGGGGTCGACAAGGCGCCCGGCAAGGGACAGAAGTACACCTACCGCGTGGACGTGGAACAGGGTCTCGGACTCGACGGCCAACTCTTCGCCGAGGCCGTGCAGAAGACGCTCAACGACGACCGCAGCTGGGCCCACGACGGGGCCCGGACCTTCGAGCGCATCTACTCCGGCAAGCCCGACTTCGTGATCACGCTCGCCAGCCCCGGCACCACGGCCGACTGGTGCGCCAAGTCCGGCCTCGACACCACGGAGGACAACGTCTCGTGCGACTCGGCCGCCACCGAACGCGTGATGATCAATGCGTACCGATGGGCCCAGGGATCAACCACATACGGTGATCAGATCCATGCGTACCGGCAGATGTTGATCAACCATGAAGTCGGCCACCGCCTCGGCTACTCCCACGTGACCTGCGACAAGGACGGCGAACTCGCGCCGGTCATGCAGCAGCAGACCAAGTTCCTCGACCACGACGGGATCCACTGCCGGGCCAATCCCTGGGCGTACCCCGGGAGTTGACAGATGGCATATACGTCACGTTGACATGTGTTGATCGGTCGTACATATTGCTGCCCATGTGGTCTAGTCATGCCGTCGAGAGCAGCGCCGCCATCGAGCTGGCGCTCATCGGTGTGACCCCGCTCTGCGTGGCCGACATTCTCTGTCGCTGACGCCCGCCCCCAGGCGCGCGCGTCGCGAATCCCGCATTTCTCCGTGACCCCGAGTCACGTTTTTCCGACGACCCGACGCCGGGGCAGACGTCTGTCCACGTCCGTCTCACCCTTCGTCAATTCGTCTCACTCTTCGAGACACATCATTCGAGAGGTCGTCTCCGATGCGTCAACCGTCCCTCACAGCGCGCCGTGTGGCCGCGGTATCCGTAAGCCTGGTACTGGCAGCGGGCGCCGCCGCCTGCGGCCCTGAGGACAACGATGCCAAGAGCTCCGGTGGCGACTCCGCGCCCCACAAGGGCGGCACCCTGACGGTCCTGAACTCCAACCCGCAGCAGGACTTCGACCCGGCCCGCCTGTACACCTCCGGCGGCGGCAACGTGCCCTCCCTCGTCTTCCGCACCCTCACCACCCGCAACCGCGAGAACGGCGCCGCCGGTGCCAAGGTCGTCCCCGACCTCGCCACCGACACCGGGCGCCCCAGCAAGGACGCGACCGTGTGGACGTACACCTTGAAGAAGGGCCTCAAGTACGAGGACGGCACCGCGATCACCTCGGCAGACATCAAGTACGGCATCGAGCGCTCCTTCGCGCCCGAACTCTCCGGCGGCGCGCCCTATCTGCGGGACTGGCTGGTCGGTGCGGCCGACTACCAGGGGCCGTACAAGGACAAGAAGGGCCTCGCGGCGATCGGGACGCCGGACGACCGCACCCTTGTGTTCCACCTGAACAAGCCCGAGGGCGAGTTCCCGTACCTGGCCACGCAGACGCAGTTCACGCCCGTCCCGAAGGCCAAGGACACCGGTACGAAGTACGAGGAGCACCCCGTCTCGTCCGGCCCGTACAAGGTCGTCACGAACGAGAACGACGGCGAGCATCTCGTCCTGGAGCGCAACGCGTACTGGTCCACTTCGACGGACGCCGAGCGCAAGGCGTACCCGGACAGGATCGACGTCAGGTCCGGGATCGACTCGTCGGTGATCAACCAGCGGCTGTCCGCGTCCCAGGGCGCGGACGCGGCGGCGGTCACCACGGACACCAACCTCGGCCCGGCCGAACTCGCGAAGGTGACCGGCGACAAGGAGCTCGCCTCCCGGGTCGGCACCGGGCACTTCGGCTACACGAACTACATAGGGTTCAACCCGACGGTCAAGCCGTTCGACGACGTCAAGGTGCGGCAGGCGATCTCGTACGCCATCGACCGCTCCTCCGTGGTCAACGCGGCCGGCGGCAGCGCGCTCGCCGAGTCCGCCACCACCTTCCTGCCGAACCAGAAGTCCTTCGGCCACGAGCCGTACGACCTCTTCCCGGCGGGCGCGACGGGCAACGCGGCGAAGGCCAGGGAGCTGCTGAAGGAGGCCGGTCACCCGAACGGGCTGACGGTCACCCTGACGCACTCCAACGCCAAGGACTTCGAGACCAGCCCCGAGATCGCGACCGCGATCCAGGACGCGCTCAAGAAGGCCGGCGTCACGGTCAAGCTCCAGGGCCTGGAAGAGAACGACTACTCGGACACGATCCACAGCGTGAAGACCGAGCCCGGGTTCTTCCTCGCCCACTGGGGTGCCGACTGGCCCTCCGGCGGTCCCTTCCTCGCCCCGATCTTCGACGGCCGGCAGATCGTCAAGGACGGCGCGAACTTCAACACGGGCTTGCTCAATGACAAGTCGGTCAATGACGAGATTGACGCGATCAACAAGTTGACCGATCTTGACGCTGCCGCCAAGCGATGGGGTGCACTGGACAAGAAGATCGGGGAGCAGGCACTGACCGTGCCGCTGTTCCACCCGGTCTACAAGCGCCTGTACGGCAAGGACGTCAAGAACGTCGTGATCAGCGACTGGACCGGTGTTCTGGACATCTCGCAGGTCGCGGTCAAGTAACCCGATGAGCGAGGCACTTGTCGCCACCGAGGTCCCCGTGGCATCCGTCCCGGGGGCCTCGGGGGCCCGTCAGTTCTGGCGGCGGCTGCGGGCGCAGCGGGCCGCCATGGTCGCGGCGTCGGTCGTCGCACTGCTCGTCCTGGTCGCCCTCGCGGCGCCCCTGCTCACCGTGCTGGAGGGCCAGGACCCCACCACCTACCACCCTTCCCTGATCGACTCCGCGCGCGGAGGCGTGCCCATCGGGTCCTTCGGAGGCGTCAGCGGGGACCACTGGCTCGGCGTCGAGCCGCAGACAGGGCGTGATCTGTTCGCGCGCCTGGCCTACGGGGCCCGGGTGTCGCTGGGCGTCGCGCTGGCCGCGACCGTCATCCAGATCGTCGTGGGGGTGGTGATGGGTGTCGCCGCCGCGCTCGGCAGTGGATGGGTTGATCAACTGTTGAGCCGGATCACCGACATCTTCGTCGCCATGCCGTTGATGATCATGTCGTTGGCGCTGCTCGCGATCGTCCCCGACAGCTTCCCGCGAACCGTTCTGGTCACCCTCGTCATCGGGTTCATAGCCTGGGGCAACATCGCGAAGATCGTGCGGGCCCAGACCCTCACCCTGAAGGGGCTCGACTACGTCTCGGCCGCCCGCCTCAGTGGCTGGAACACCTGGCACATCGCCCGCAGGGAACTGCTGCCGGGGCTGGCCGCACCGGTCATCACGTACGCCGCGATCCTCATGCCGGTCAACATCAGCGTCGAGGCCGCCCTGTCGTTCCTCGGCGTCGGGGTGAAGCCGCCCACGCCGTCCTGGGGCCAGATGCTCACCGCCGCGGACGTCTGGTACCAGGCGGCTCCCCAGTACCTGCTGCTGCCCGCGAGCGCGCTGTTCGTGACCGTCCTCGCCCTCACCGTCCTCGGCGACGGCGTCCGCACCGCCCTCGACCCGCGCGCGGCCTCGCGGCTGAGCGTCGGTACCGGCCGCCGGCGCGAGGCCAAGGCCGCCAAGGAGGAAACCGCATGAGCGGCTTCGGTGGCTTTCTGCTCCGTCGTGCCGTCGGCTCCGTGATCACCCTGCTGGCCATCTCGGTGATCGTCTACGTCGTCTTCTACGCCACTCCCGGCAACGTCGCCCAGATCACCTGCGGCCCACGCTGCTCCCCGGAGCAGGTGCACCAGGTGGCCCGGCAACTCAGGCTCGACGACCCGCTGTGGGTGCGCTACTGGCACTTCCTGGCGGGCCTGATCGCCGGCCAGGACTACTCCACGGGCACCTCGGTGGAGCACTGCCCGGCGCCCTGCCTCGGGCTGTCGTACCAGACCGACCAGCAGGTCCTGACCCTCATCCTCACCAAGCTCCCGGTCAGCCTCTCGCTCGTGTTCGGCGCGATGGTGCTCTGGCTGGTCCTCGGTGTCGGCACCGGAGTGCTCTCCGCGTGGCGACGCGGCCGGTTCACCGAGCGGGTGCTGACCGCCTTCACCCTGGCGGGCTGGGCCACCCCGGTCTTCGTCATCGGCCTGGTCCTGATGATCGTCGTCTGCGGCGAACTGCAACTGCTGCCCTTCCCGCAGTACGTGAAGCTCACCGACGACCCCGAGCAATGGGCGTGGAACCTCCTGCTGCCCTGGCTCTCGCTCGCCCTCATCGAGGCCGCCGCGTTCGCCCGCCTCACCAGGGCGGCCATGCTGGAGACGCTGGCCGAGGACCACATCCGCACCTTCCGCGCGTACGGCGTCGCCGAGCGGACCGTCGTGGGACGGCACGCCCTGCGGGGCGCGTTGGCGCCGGTCATCGCCCTGAACGCCAACAACGTCGGCTCGGCCATCGGCGGAGCCGTCCTCACCGAGACCCTCTTCGGCCTTCCCGGCATCGGTCAGGAACTGGTCCACGCCGTCAACGTCGTCGACCTCCCGGTCGTCGTCGGCATGGTCCTGGTCATCGGCTTCTTCGTGGTGCTCGCCAACGCCGTCGCGGACGTCCTGTACGCGGTGGCCGACCGACGGGTGGTGCTCGCATGAGTCTCGTCCATGTCACGGACCTGACCGTCGGGTTCGGCGACCTGCGCGCCGTCGACGGCCTCTCCTTCCGCCTGGAGCGGGGCGCCGCCCTCGCCCTGGTCGGCGAGTCCGGCTCCGGCAAGTCCACCGTCGCCTCGGCCCTGCTCGGGCTGCACCGCGGCACGGGCGCGCGCGTGGGCGGCTCGGTCGAGGTCGCCGGGGTGGACGTACAACAGGCGTCGGAGGACGAACTGCGGCGGCTGCGGGGCGCCAAGGCCGCGATGGTCTTCCAGGACCCGCTGTCGTCCCTGGACCCGTACTACGCGATCGGCGACCAGATCGCCGAGGTGTATCGCGTGCACACGCGTGTGTCGCGACGAACGGCACGCGCGCGTGCGGTGGAGGTGCTGGACCGGGTCGGCATCCCGGACGCCGTACGGCGATCCCGGTCCCGTCCGCACGAGTTCAGCGGCGGCATGCGCCAGCGCGCTCTCATCGCGATGGCACTGGCCTGCCGGCCGCACCTGCTGATCGCCGACGAGCCGACGACCGCGCTCGACGTGACCGTCCAGGCCCAGATCCTCGACCTGCTGCACACGCTGCGCCAGGAGACCGGCATGGGCCTGCTGCTCGTCACGCACGACGTGGGTGTCGCCGCCGAGAGCGTCGACGACGTGCTCGTCATGCGGCACGGTCGCGCGGTCGAGCAGGGGCCGGTCGGCGCGGTGCTCGGGGCCCCGGGGGAGGCGTACACGCGCGCACTGCTCGCGGCGGTACCGCGCCTGGACGCGAAACGGGCACCGTCCCGGGCATCCGGTGAGGTGGTCCTCGAGGCGAAGGGTCTGCGGCGCGAGTTCGGCCGTGGCAGGAAGGCCTTCGCGGCCGTCGACGACGTCTCGCTGACCGTCCGCCGGGGCGAGACCCTCGGCGTCGTCGGCGAGAGCGGCAGCGGCAAGACGACGCTGGGACGGATGCTGGTCGGGCTGCTGGAGCCGACGGCGGGGGAGGTCCGCCACGACGGCCACGCGCGCGTGGGCGTGAATTCGGCCGTGCAGATGGTCTTCCAGGACCCCGTCTCCTCCCTCAACCCCCGCCGCAGCGTGGGCGAGTCCATCGCCGACCCACTGCGCGCGCGTGGCGAGAGGGACGAGAAGCGGATCAGGGAACGGGTGACGGAACTCCTGGAGCGCGTGGGGCTCGAAGGGGCGCACTACGACCGCTACCCGCACGAGTTCAGCGGCGGCCAGCGCCAGCGCGTGGGCATCGCCCGGGCGCTCGCGGCCGACCCGCGCGTCATCGTCTGCGACGAGCCGGTCTCCGCGCTCGACGTCACCACCCAGGCCCAGGTCGTGGCCCTGCTCGGCGAGTTGCAGCGGGAACTCGGACTCGCGCTGGTCTTCGTCGCGCACGACCTCGCCGTCGTACGCCAGGTCAGCGACCGTGTCGCCGTGATGCGCCGTGGCCGGATCGTCGAACAGGGCCCGGCCGACGAGGTCTACGACAGCCCGCGGGACCCGTACACCGAGCAACTCCTGGCCGCCGTACCGGCGCTCGATCCGCGGATCGCGGCCCGGCGCCGGGCTGAGCGCCGGGAAGTGGCCCGTGACCTGACGTTCCGTGTCCGGGTGATCTCTTAGCGCGACCGAACGCGACCCGCACGGGAAAGTTACGAGCGTTCACCCCTTTTGGTGGCGCGATGGACAACCGTCCGTCGCGCCACCGCCTTGTCCGCATACGTTCGTCCCGCTGCGAGCCGCCGGGCCAACGGCGGCTCCTGATACGGGAGATCGGGGGTGCACTCGTGCGCATAGGACTGCTTACGGAGGGTGGCTATCCGTATGTGAGCGGTGACGCCAGACTCTGGTGCGACCGGCTCGTGCGCGGGCTCGAGCAGCACGAGTTCGACATCTACGCGCTCAGCCGCAGCGAGCACCAGGAGGTCGAGGGCTGGGTCCAGCTGCCGCCCCAGGTCGGCAGGGTCATCACGGCCCCGCTGTGGACCGCCGAGGACGACGGTGTGGTGTACGGGCGCCGCGCGCGCCGCCGGTTCGCCGAGTCCTACGGCGAGTTGGCGGCCGCACTGTGCGAAGGGACGGTCGGCGACGCCTCGGGGGAGTCGTCGGCCACGGAGGCGGACCGTTTCGCCAACGCCCTGTACGGACTCGCCGAACTCGCCCGCGACGAGGGCGGGCTGGTGGGAGCGCTCCGCTCCGAGACCGCCGTACGCGCCCTGGAGCGTGGCTGTCGTGCGCCCGGCGCCCGGCAGACGGCGCGCGCGGCGCGGGTACCGGATCTGCTCGCCGTCGCCGCCCACCTGGAGCGCGCCCTGCGCCCCCTCTCACTCGACTGGTACGAGGACGACGCCCTCGGCGCGGTCGACCTGTGCCACGCGGCCTCGGGCGGCCCGGCCGCCCTGCCCGGCCTCCTCGCGCACCACTTCACCGGCGTCCCGCTGCTGGTGACCGAGTACGGCGTACGGCTGCGCACGCACTACCTTGCCGACACCGAGGCCCCGCCCGCCGTACGGACGCTGCTCGCCGCCTTCCACGGCCGGCTGGCCACCGAGACCTACCGGCGGGCCGCGGTCGTCACGCCCGGCAACACCCATGCCCGCCGCTGGCAGGAGCGCTGCGGCGCCGACCGCGAGAAGCTGCGCACGGTCTACCCGGGCATGGACGCCACCCGCTTCACGCAGGTGGGCGAGTCCACGGAGTGCGTGGACCCGGACACGCTGGTCTGGGTCGGCCGGGTGGAACCCGCCAAGGACCTGATCTCGCTGCTCCACGCCTTCGCGGAGATCCGCAAGGAGGAACCCAAGACACGGCTGAGAATCATCGGCGCCCCCACCGGTCCCGAGGGTGCGGCCTATCTGGGGCACTGCAAGGCGCTGGCCGCGCAGCTCTTCCCGGACGAGGCGGCGGGGCTGCACGCCGTCGGCGACAATCCCGTCTCCTTCGAGGAGATCGGCGGACCCGAGGTGCCGACGCTCGCCGACGCGTACGCCTCGGGTGCGGTGACCGTCCTGTCCAGCGTCGTCGAGGGCTTCCCGATGAGTCTCGTCGAGGCCATGTTCTGCGGCCGGGCCACCGTGTCCACCGACGTCGGCGCGGTCCTGGAGGTCATCGGCGGCACAGGGCTCGTCGTACCGCCGCGCAACCCGAAGGCGCTCGCGGAGGCTTGCGTCACGTTGCTGCGCGACGCCGAGCGCCGTGAGCGCCTGGGAGCCGCCGCACGGGCGCGCGCACTCGAACTGTTCACCGTGGAACAGAACATCACGGCATTTCACAGCATTTACCTGGAGATCGTCTCCAGCACCCCGGTCCGCCGGGTCGTCCTGGACGGCACCGGAGAGCCACTGCCCTTCGCCGCCCCCGCCGAAGCCCACGTACCCGGCCGCTGGACCGAGCGCAGCACCCGCGTCGTCGCCCGGGGCTGCCCCGGCTGGGCCGCCGGGCCCCCGGTCAGCGCGACGCCTCCCCTCGCCGCCACGGAAGGAGCGACCGGATGAGCGACCTGGGACTCGACCGCTCCGGCACCCCGGGCAGCCCCGATGCGGGGGACAGCGGGTCGAAGAAGGAGTGGCTGACGGGGGAGACGGCTGTGGGCGACAGGCCCGGGGCCGGCGAGCGCGGCACGGATGGCGGTACAGGGCACGTGGGAGCACCAGCAACGGCGGCGACGTCGGCGCCGCGAGCTGTGAGGGACTCCAGCGTGCCCAAGGAGCCCGGCGTATCCGAGGTGCCCGAAGAGGCCGAGCCGGACGACGCCGACACGCCCACGCCCCCGCCCGAGGTTTCCGAGAACGCCGCCCTGCCGGCTCCCGCCCCCCGCGCCCCCGGGATCCCCACCGGCGTCAAGCCCACCACTCCCGCCTCCGCCCGCCGTTCCGCCGCCGACCCGGTGAAGGCCCTGATGCACCGTCATCGCGAGCTGTGCGAACGGGCCGTCGACCCTCTGGAGATCGCGGCGGGTCTGGAGGCCCACGGCGTCACCGACCGCACCGCCGTCCGCTTCCGGCACCGGGACGTCTTCTCCCTCGCCGAGGAGATGTACGCCCGTGTCCCGAGGGACGGCGAGACGCCCCCGCCCCCCGCGGTGGAGCAGGCAACCCGGGCCCGCGCCGACTGGGCCCTGCTCACCCTCCTCCCCGGCGCCCTCTGCGGGGCCACGGTGGCCGGCATCCGCCTCACCGACGGCCAGCCCCGCCTGGTCGCCGCCCTGGTGGGCTTCCTGGCCGTCTCCCTCGCCGTGCGCGCGGCCCTGTCCCGCGGCCCCCTCGGCACCCCTGACCGCGCACCCACCACCGGCACCTCCACCTGGACCTACTGGCTCCTCGCGTACGCCGCCCTCGGCGACGGCCTGCTCGCGGCGGCCGTGACCGGTGGCCCCGACGCCTTGCCCACCGGTGCCGCCGACGCTCCCTGGCCCCTGGCCGCGGTCCCCGTCCTCGCAGTCACCCTGTCCTGCGTCCCGGCGGCCTGGTCCGCCCACCTCTTCGCGGCCCGCGCCCGCCGCAAACTCACCTCCAGCCGGGGCCTGGAGGACTTCGCGGCCTCCGTACGCCCCCTGCTGTTCGGCACGTTCGCCCTGTACCTGTGCGCACTGACGGCTTTGACGGCCCTGTCAGGGGCCGTCCTGGACGAACCGGCCGCCCACCCGCAGGTCATCGCCCTGGGCGCCCTCCTCTTCCTCGCCCGCCTCCTCACCGTCCACGGCTTCACCCACGCCCCCGCGGTGGTCCTCACCGCCGCCGGCACAGCCCAGGCGACCACCCTGGCCGCGGTCTTCACCTACCGCCTGCCGGGCTGCGGCTTCCTCGCCGCACCGGTGGACGCCCTCGTGGACCTCTGGGGCCCGGGTGGCATCCAGACCCTTTCCTGCGGGCTGGGCGCCCTGGCCCTGTTGATCCACGGGACCCGCAAGCTCACGAGAGCGTCGGCCCACGCCCAGACGGAGGCCCCGTGCTGACCCGCCCCCGAGCCACCCACCCGCCGTAGGCGCAGCACACAGCCGTCGTGGGCGTGAACACCCGCCCGCCGTGGGCGTGACCTCCTGGGTGCGACCCACCGTGGGGGAACCGCCCCGTCGAACCCGCACACACCGCCGCAGGCACCCGGCCCACCGCCGGAGACAACTCGCAAGTCCCTCCCGAAGGAGAACCCGCAATGACCACCTCCCGACCCGCCCCCGAGGCCCCGGGAGCAGCCCGATGAGAGTCCTGCTGATCGGAGCCAACGGCTACCTCGGCCGCTTCGTCGCCGACCGTCTGCTCGCCGACCCCGCCGTCCAGCTCACCGCCCTCGGCCGCGGCGACGACGCGGACGTCCGCTTCGACCTCGCGTCCGGCAGCCCCGGTGCCCTCACCCGCTTCCTGGACGCGGTCCACCCCGGCGTCGTCGTCAACTGCGCCGGCGCCACCCGCGGCGGTGCCCGCGAACTCACCCGCCACAACACGGTCGCCGTCGCCACCGTCTGCGAGGCCCTGCGGCGCAGCGGCTGCGGGGCCCGTCTGGTGCAGATCGGCTGCGGAGCCGAGTACGGGCCCAGCCAGCCGGGCTCCTCCACGGCCGAGGACGCCGTCCCCCGACCCGGTGGCCCGTACGGCGTCAGCAAACTCGCCGCCACCGAACTGGTCCTCGGCTCCGGTCTGGACGCGGTCGTCCTGCGCGTCTTCTCTCCGGCCGGTCCCGGCACCCCCGCCGGCTCTCCGCTCGGCCGTCTCGCGGAGGCCATGCGCCGCGCGATGCAGTCCGGCGACGGGGAGCTGAAGCTCGGCGGACTCGGTGCCCAGCGCGACTTCGTCGATGTCCGCGATGTCGCCCGCGCCGTCCACGCGGCCTCACTCTCCGCCGCGCAGGGCGTCATCAACATCGGCTCGGGCCGAGCCGTCCGCCTCCGCGACGCCGCCGCGGTGCTGGCCCGGGTGGCCGGATACGGCGGTGCCCTCCATGAACTCGACGGCCCTCCCGGCCCGCTGCGGGCGACCATCGGGCATCCCCGCTCCGAGTCCGACCACGCGGCGCCGGTCGCGTACCCGTACCCCGACGGCTGCGGCAGCTGGCAGCAGGCCGACGTGCGCACCGCACGCGACCGGCTCGGCTGGCGCCCCCGCATCAACCTCGAGGAGTCTCTCGCCGACATCTGGATGGAGGCGGCATGCCGCATCTGACCAGCACGAAGAGCACCACGTCGAGCACCGAACTGCGCACCGGCCTCGGCGTCCCCGGTTTCGCCCACCCCCTGGTCGCTCCCACCGAGTGGGCCGAACTCACCCGCCCCGGCACGCCGGTGCACTGGGCCGTCCTCAACGTCGCCGACGGCCCCGGCGCCCGCCTGGACCCGCACTGCCTCGAAGCGGCCGGCCGGCTGCGCAA
Source organism: Streptomyces sp. NPDC005402 (assembly GCF_040606575.1). NCBI lineage: Bacteria > Bacillati > Actinomycetota > Actinomycetes > Kitasatosporales > Streptomycetaceae > Streptomyces > Streptomyces sp. NPDC005402. The sequence continues at coordinate 23,201 of NZ_JBEXFB010000013.1, read as the reverse complement.
CGCGGGCGTCCGCGTCCTCGGCCACCTCGACACCGCCTACGGATCCCGCAGCTACGGCGAGACGGTCTCCGAGGCCCAGCGCTACATCGACTGGTACCGGGTCGACGGCTTCCTTCTGGACCGCTGCCCCACCGGACGCGAGGACCTTCCCGAGGTCCGCCGCACCGTCACCACGCTCCGCGCGGTCCGTGACGATGCCCACATCGTCCTCGGCCACGGCACCCACCCCCACCCCGGCTACGCCGAGAACGCCGACCAGTTGGTCACCTTCTCCGGCCCCTGGAGCGACTACCGGTGGTCGCAGGTGGCGGAGTGGACCGCCGACTACCCGCCCGACCGCTTCTGCCACCTCGTCCACGGAGTGCCCGGCCCGCACCTCGAGGAGGCTTTGCGGATCGCCCGCTGGCAGGGCGCCGCCACGATCTGGTTCACCGACCGCACGGACCGGGGCGGCCGCGTCGACCCCTGGGAGACCCTGCCCGGCTACTGGGACGAAATCGTCTCGCAGATCGGAACGGGTGTCTCGGAATGAAGAAGCCCATGGCAGTGTTACGGGAAGAACAACCGTAGTGATTGACCGACCAACGGAGTCCCCGTGTCGCTGCCACCCCTGGTCGAGCCCGCTGCCGAGCTCACCGTAGACGAGGTCCGCAGGTACTCCCGCCACCTGATCATCCCCGACGTGGGGATGGACGGGCAGAAGCGGCTGAAGAACGCCAAGGTGCTCTGCGTGGGCGCTGGCGGCCTGGGCTCGCCGGCGCTGATGTACCTGGCCGCGGCGGGCGTCGGCACGCTCGGCATCGTGGAGTTCGACGAGGTCGACGAGTCGAACCTGCAGCGCCAGATCATCCACAGCCAGGCCGACATCGGCCGCTCCAAGGCCGAGTCCGCCCGCGACTCCGTCCTCGGCATCAACCCGTACGTGAACGTGGTCCTGCACGAAGAGCGGCTCGAGGCCGAGAACGTGATGGACATCTTCAGCCAGTACGACCTGATCGTCGACGGCACGGACAACTTCGCGACGCGCTACCTGGTCAACGACGCGTGCGTGCTGCTGAACAAGCCGTACGTGTGGGGTTCGATCTACCGCTTCGACGGTCAGGCCTCGGTCTTCTGGTCCGAGCACGGTCCCTGCTACCGCTGCCTCTACCCGGAGCCCCCGCCCCCCGGCATGGTCCCCTCCTGCGCCGAGGGCGGCGTCCTGGGCGTGCTGTGCGCGTCCATCGGTTCCATCCAGGTCAACGAGGCCATCAAGCTTCTCGCGGGCATCGGTGAGCCCCTCGTCGGCCGACTGATGATCTACGACGCCCTGGAGATGCAGTACCGCCAGGTCAAGGTCCGCAAGGACCCGAACTGCGCGGTCTGCGGCGAGAACCCGACCGTCACCGAGCTCATCGACTACGAGGCCTTCTGCGGCGTCGTCTCCGAAGAGGCCCAGGAGGCGGCCGCCGGCGCGACGATCACTCCCAAGCAGCTCAAGGAGTGGATCGACGACGGCGAGAACATCGAGATCATCGACGTCCGCGAGATCAACGAGTACGAGATCGTCTCCATCCCGGGCGCCAAGCTGATCCCCAAGAACGAGTTCCTGATGGGCACCGCCCTGGAGGGTCTCCCGCAGGACAAGAAGATCGTCCTGCACTGCAAGACGGGTGTCCGCAGTGCGGAAGTCCTCGCGGTCCTGAAGTCCGCGGGCTTCTCCGACGCCGTGCACGTCGGCGGCGGTGTGATCGGCTGGGTCAACCAGATCGAGCCGGACAAGCCGGTCTACTAGACCCACGTCTGCCCGGGAGGGGCTCGGCACCACGTGTGCCGGGCCCCTTTCCCTTACCGGCGCCGGGCGCAGACCTTGCCGTCCTTCGGCACCGTGCCCTTCAGCAGGTACGCGTTCACCGTCGCGTCCACACAGTCGCTCCCGTTCCCGTACGCCCCATGCCCCTCGCCCTTCCAGGTGAGCTCCACACCGACCCCCTTGCCCAACTCGTCCGCCATCCTCCGGGCACCCTCGTAGGGCGTCGCCGGGTCGCCCGTGTTGCCGATCACCAGCACCGGTGCCGCCCCGGGCGCGCTCACCTCCGGGGTCTCGTACTGCCCGGACACCGGCCAGTCGTGGCACCAGCCGGCCGCGTCCCAGCCGAGGAAGGGGCCGAACACGGGCGAGATCCTCGCGAACTCGGGCAGCAGCCTCTTCGCCTCCGCGAGCGTGGGCCGCTGCTTGTCGTCCAAGCACGATATGACCCGTTGTGCCTGCGGGAGCAGGCCGTAGCGCCCTGAGCGGTCACGTTCGTTGTAACCGTCGGCGAGCGCCAGCAGTTCGGAGCCGTCCCCCTGGGCGGCCGTGTCGAGAGCGCTGGTCAGCGAGGGCCAGCTGTCCTGGCGGTACAGCGGCCAGACAATGCCGGTGAACGCGAGCACCTGGGTCAGCTTCCGCCCGGAATAGGTGTCCAGCGGTTCCGCGTCGATCCGATCCAGCAGGTCCGCGATCTTCCGGGTGCCCTGCTCGGGGTCCTGGCCCTTGGCTGTCAGGTAGTCGTCGAGCGCGCGCTGGAAGCCGCGGGCCTGGTTCTTCCGGTGGGCCACCGTGTCGGCGCCGGGGTCGACGACCGCGTCGAGCACCAGCCGCCCCACGTTCGCGGGGAACAGGTGGGCGTAGACGCCGCCGAGTTCGGTGCCGTACGAGATGCCGAAGTAGTGCAGCTCGGTGTCGCCGAGGACCTGGCGCATCAGGTCCATGTCCCGTGCGGTGTCCGTGGTGGAGACGTGGGCCAGCAGGTGGCCCGCGTCCTTCTCGCAGCCCTCGGCGAAGTCGGCGGCGTCCCGCAGGAACGCCCGCTCCTCGGCCGGGGTGTCCGGAGTGGGGTCCACCGCCTCGGCCGCCTGCGTCTCCTGGTCGCTGCGGCAACGGACGCCCTCGCTGGCACCGACCCCGCGCGGATCCCAGCTCACCAGGTCGTACCGCTCGCGCAGCAGGGAGACGGTTGCGGCGTACCCGGGCATTCCGGCGATGCCCGACGCGCCGGGGCCGCCGAAGTTGAACAGGAGAGAGCCGATGCGGTCGCCGCCGCGGGCCTGGGAGCGGATCAGTGCGAGGCCGATCGTCTCGCCGTCCGGCTTCGACCAGTCGAGCGGCACCTTCAGCGTCGCGCACTGCCAGTCCCTGCCGGGCGCGGAGGAGTTCGCGGTGGCCTTGCAGCGCTCCCAGCCGAGCTTTTGCGAGGTCAGCGCGGTGGGCAGCGCTTTCGCGCCGGTCGTGGTGGGCCTCGCGCTGCCCGACCGCTCGTCCTTCTCACCGTCGCCGGACGAGCCGCCGCCGCAGCCGACCGCCAGCAGTGCGGCCGCGGCGGTCACGGCCACCCACCGTACGAAACGCCCCATTCCAGTCCCCCTCCCAAGCCGTCCGTGCCGAGCCACGAACGTCGGTCCGGCCATGGTAGGCCGATCACATGACACCCGCCGGGGCCTGTGGATAACCTTCTGACCAGCGGTTTCATGGGAACTTCGGGGCGGCTGAGGTCGCGCTACGAGCAGACGGTCCCGGCCGCCGGCACCTTCCCGCTCAGGAGATAGCCGTTCACCGCGTCCTGGACGCACTTGTTCTTGCTTTCGTACGCCCCGTGCCCCTGCCCCTTGTACGTCAGCTCGACGCCGACGCCCTGACCGAGCGCCCCCGCCATCTTGCGGGCGCCCTCGTACGGGGTCGCCGGGTCCCCGGTGTTGCCCACGACCAGGATCGGCGCCGAGCCGGCGGCGCTCACGTCGGGATGGTCGGCGGCGCCCGCCACGGCCCAGTCGGTGCAGTTCAGCATCGACCAGGCCATGAAGTCACCGAACAGCGGTGAGGCGGCACGGAACTCGGGCAGTTTCCGCTCGACCTCGGTGGTGGTGTACCGGGGCTTGGTGTCGGCGCAGTTGATGGAGATGTTGGCCGCGGCGATGTTGCTGTACTCGCCGTTCTCGCTGCGGCCGTTCATCGAGTCCGACAGCAGCATCAGGACCCTGCCGTCACCGTCGTACGCCTGCTCCAGGCCTTCGGTCAGGTATTCCCAGAAGTCCTTCGAGTACAGGGCCTGGGCGATGCCGTTGGTCGCGGCGGTCTGGGTCAGCACCCGCTGCCCGATGCCGGGGATCGGTGTCCCGTCGAGGTCGGTCAGGAGTTTCGCGATGCGGTTCCTGACGTCACGCGCGGTGTCGCCGACGGGGCAGTCCGTGGGCTGCGAGGTGCAGTCCTCGGCGAAGTTGTCGAGCGCGAGCTGGAAGCCCTCGGCCTGTCCGAGCGAACCCTGCTCGCTGTTCTGCGTCGGGTCGACGACCCCGTCGAAGACCGCGCGCCCCACGTGCTTCGGGAACAGGTGGGCGTAGACGCCGCCGAGTTCGGTGCCGTACGAGATGCCGAAGTAGTGCAGCTTGGCGTCGCCGAGGACCTGACGCATCAGGTCCATGTCGCGGGCGGCGTCGGTCGTGCGCACATGCGGCAGCATCTTCTTGGAGTTCTCCTCGCAGGCAGCGTTGAACTCCTTGGTGTCGGCCAGCAGCTTGGCGCGTTCGGCCGAGTCGTCGGGGGTTCCGTCCTGCTCGAAGTACGCGTCGAGCTGGAGGTCGTTCAGGCACTCCACCGGGGCGCTGCGGCCGACCCCGCGGGGGTCGAAGCTCACCAGGTCGTAGCGGGTGCGCAGTTTCGCGTAGTCGGAGCCGAAGGCGGGCAGTGTGCTGACGCCCGAGCCCCCGGGACCGCCGAAGTTGAAGACGAGCGAGCCGATGCGTTCGTTCTCCGGGCCACTGGCCTCGGCCCGGATCAGCGCGATGCCGATCGTGTCGCCCTTGGGCTTCGCCCAGTCGAGAGGGGCCTTGAGGGTGGCGCACTGCCACTCGTCGCCGCCCGGCAGCGGTGAGGGGGCGTCGCCGCCGCCCTCCGTCCGGGAGGGGGCGGGGCAGTCCTTCCAGCTCAGCTTCTGGGCCGACAGGTCCTCGTCCTTGGCGTCGTTGCCGCAGCCCGCCAGGGCGGAGGCCAGCAGAAGGGCGGTGGCGGTCAGGGCGGCGACGCGCGGTCGAGGAGGCTTCGGCATGCACCCATCCTGCGCTCGCGCGGGCGGGAATGCCCGGGGCGCGAGGCGTAAGAGGTACCCCTCTCGGCCGGCGCGGTACGACTACAGGGCGCCCTTCCGGGACAGCTGGTTGAAGGCCAGCCAGCCCGGCAGCACCGGCAGCCACAGCGTCAGCAGGCGGAACAGCAGAACGGCCGGTGCGGCGACCTCCTTGGGGAGCCCCACGGCGATCAGACCGACCGTCAAGGTGGCCTCCACGGCGCCCACACCGCCCGGTGTCGGGGCCGCCGAACCGAGCGCGTTGCCGGCGAGGAAGACGACGGCGACGCTGGCGATGCTGAGCGAGGTGCCCTCGCTGCCGAAGGCGCGGATGGAGGCGTCCAGGCACATCACGAAGCAGGCCGTCAGCAGCAGCATGCCGCCGATGCCGGTGATCAGCTTCTGCGGACGCTGGAGCACGTCCAGCATGCGCGGCACGACACCCGCGAACAGCGACCTCACGCGCGTGACGACGAACTTCCTGAGGAACGGCACCGAGGTGACCACGAGCACGAGCACCGCCACCGTCAGCAGACCTGCGATGACGGTCCTGGACGGCGACAGCGACGGCGTCTTCTCGGTACCGGTCAGATAGCCGAAGGACAGGAGCATCAGGATGTGGCAGCCGAGCCCGAACAACTGCGAGGCGCCGACACTGGCCACCGCGAGCCCCGGCCGCACCCCTTGGCGTTGCAGGAAGCGTGTGTTGAGCGCCACACCGCCGACCGCGGCCGGGGCGACGATCTTCACGAACGAACCGGCGACCTGGGCCGCGACCGTCCGCAGGAACCCCACCCGCTCGGGCACGAAGCCCAGCAGGGCCATGGCGGCGGCGAAGTAACTGGCCGCGGAGAACAGCACGGCCGCGGCGACCCAGCCCCACTCGGCGTTGGCGACGAGGGGCCCCAACTCGATGTGGGTGAGCTGCGTCAGCAGGAAGTACGCGCCGATGGCACCCGCGATGAAACTGATCAGCGTGCGCGGCTTCACCCGCTCCAGACGGGCCGGTTCGACCGGCGCCTGCGGCCTGATCAGGAGCACCTGGTGGCGGATCTGCGTCAGCAGGTCCTCCTCGCGGGACTCTTCGATGGCCTCGTCGATAGCCCGCTTCTCCGCCCGGGCCTCCGCCTTGACGGTCTTCTTGTCGGGCTTCTCGAGTACGGGCCTGGTGTCGTCCGGTGCTTCCTCCAGACGGGCCTGCTTGGCCTGCTGGGACGCGTCCAGGACCGCCTCGCGCTCCCGCTGGGCCCGCTCCCGGGCCAGTCTGCGCAGCGTCGCGCGCGTGGAGCGCGTCAGCGCGATGGGCTGGAGCATCGGCAGACAGTCGGCCACGGCGTCGGGGCCGAGGATGCTGACCGCCGAGGCCACCGCGCGTTCCGCGCCCGCCAGCAGCCCCAGGGTCGTCACCAGCTGGGCGACGTCCATGCGCAGCAGCAGGGTGCTGGCCGCGATCTCACCGCCGCGCAGATCGGTGAGGATCACCGCGCCGGAACGATCCACCAAGATCGCGTCACCCGCGAGCCTGCGGTGCGCGATGCGCCGAGACTGCAGCGCCTGCACCTGACGCCAGGTGTTGCGCAGCAGTTCGTCGGTGATCTCGTCCTCGGCCAGCGACTCGAGTGTGCGCCCGCCGGTGTGCTCGTAGACGAGCATCACGGCGTCGGGGCCCAGTTCGGAGGTGGCGATCAGCTTGGGCGCGTTGGCACCGGCCGCGATCGCCGCGTAGGCGAGCAGCGCCTCCTGCTCCAGCGCCTGCCGGAGCGACTGGAGGCTGCTGCGGGTGGCGAAACCGCGCAGCGTCAGGTTGCGCCACACACGGTAGAAGAACCCCTGCGCCTGCTGCTCCCGGTCGACCACCGTCACGTCCAGCGGCGGGCCATCCTCCAGGGTGACGAAGTAGCGTCGGCCGCGGTCGCCATTCTCCGCGGTCTCCGAGGCCTCCTCGCGGGCCGCGCTGACCGGGTGGAAGCCGACGGTCCGCAGGCCCGCGATCAGCGTCCGCCCGGTGGGCCGGACATTGGGTGAGCCGACCGCGTACAGCGTGCCGTAGGCGACCGTCCAGCCGATCAGCACCGTCAGGATGATCGAGAACGGTGTGGTGTAGCCGGTGACGAGCATCGAGAACGCGTCGAGCATCAGCACGATCCACAGCACCGCCCGCCAGCGCGGCCTGCGGGACATGCCGACGGCCGTCATATAGGCGATGACGGGCGCCAGATAGCCGTGCACGGGATCGGTGAGGGCGTGGATGTCGCCGGGGGAGGGCTGGGTGAGCGCCTCCTGGATCGAGCCCGGGGCCGCCTTGGCGACCCACAGGTCGGTGGCGAGTGTCACACCGTGGGCCAGGACCGCGGCGAGCACACCGTCGGCGATCCGCAGTCCGTCGCGCTTGATCAGCCGTTCGATCGCGAACGCGACCGGGACCAGGAGGATCGCGATGCTGGAGGCGAGACCGGCGATCTTGATGAGCAGGTCGGGCGCCTGCCCGGTGCCCTTGTTGATGTCCTGTTCGAGACCGGAGGTGGTGCCGTGCGCGAACGCGGCGATCGCGAGCAGGATGACGACGGCCAGCACGCCGACCAGCAGCCGCATGAGGTCGGACGGCCGGTGCACGCGCGCGGGGAGGAGCGGTTCGTCGCTCTCGACCGCGTCGGCGTGCACTTCTTCGGCGTCGGCGGTGTCGGGGCGCGACGAAGCGTCAGAGGTGCTCTCGGCGTCCTCCGGGTGCACACCCTGTGGCTTCATCGTCTCTTCTTGATCTCGTATCACCAGTCACCGCCCGCACGATGGTGGCATGCCCCACCGACACACAAGGGTGTCAGGGTGCGTATGCGGGGGCGCACAGTCTGCCGGAAGCGCTGTCCCCGGGGGAGGTATACGCACGGTCGCGAGCCCGTCACATTGTCGGTGGGGTGGTGCAGGATGGGGCGGATGAGCGAGCAGAGCCTTCCTCACGACGCCCGCCCGGAGTACGCGGACGAGCTGCCGGAGTACGCCGAGCGGGTCCTCGACGTCGCCGAACGCATTCCGCCCGGGCGCGTCATGACGTACGGCGACGTCGCCGAGTGGCTGGAGGAGGGCGGACCCCGCCAGGTCGGCCGGGTGATGGCCCTGTACGGCGGAGCCGTCGCGTGGTGGCGTGTCGTCCGCGCGGACGGCGTCCTGCTCCCGGGACACGAACTGCGGGCGCTCGACCGGTACCGCGCCGAGGGCACGCCCCTGAAGGAGGCGAGCAGGGCCACCGAGGGCCATCTGCCGCGCCTCGACATGAGGCGGGCGCGCTGGGACGGCGGCCATCGGGCGGAGGGTCACACCTGACAGCTTCCGCCATCCCCGGGGCCCGGGAACACCCTGAGGCCCGTACGGGGGAAACCCGGCACGTCTGTGGCATGCCGTACGTTCGTGGGGTGAGGGACGTACGGGTCGCGAGCGTCCCGTGGGCCGCATGGGTCGCACGGGAAGAAGCGGAAGCCCTGCTTCCGCACTCGGCGTCGGCGTAGCGTCGGCGGCACGCGTCCCCCTCACCCCCCGTCCACCGCCCTCCCGCGCGGCGGGCCGCCCAACAGCACACCCACCAGGACCGGCGAACCACGTGAGCTCCTCTTCCTCCACCAGGCGTCTGTCGCACTCCCAGGTGCGCCAGGGGACCCGTGGCGCTTACCGACTGGTGCGTACCCCACCGGCCCGCGTGGCTCCCCCTCGTCTGGACGCCGCACAACGGGCCGTGGTTGAGCACGGAAGCGGCCCTTTGCTCGTTCTCGCAGGCCCGGGCACCGGGAAGACCACCACGCTCGTCGAGTCGGTGGCGTCGCGAATCGCCCGTGGAGGGGACCCCGCGCGCGTGCTCGTGCTGACGTTCAGCCGCAAGGCGGCCGTCGAACTGCGTGACCGCATGGCCCTGCGCATAGGAGCGGCGCGCGCTCCGCAGGCGACGACCTTCCACTCGTTCTGCTACGCCCTGGTCCGCGCCCACCAGGACAGCGACCTTTTCGTGGAGCCGCTGCGACTGCTGTCGGGGCCCGAGCAGGACGTCACCGTCCGCGAACTGCTCGCGGGCCAGCCCGACCTGGAGCGGCTCGGCCTCGCGCACGTGCGCTGGCCGGACGAACTGCGTGCCTGCCTGACCACCCGCGGCTTCGCCGACGAGGTCCGCGCGGTCCTCGCCCGCAGCCGCGAACTGGGACTCGGCCCCGGCGCCCTGGACGCCTTCGCCCGCCGCATCGGCCGTCCCGACTGGCGGGCCGCAGCCGCCTTCCTCGCCGAGTACCTCGACGTCCTCGATCTCCAGGGCGTCCTCGACTACGCCGAACTCGTCCACCGCGCGGTGCTCCTCGCCCGCCGCCCCGAGGTCGCCGAGCGACTCGCCGCCCAGTACGACGCCGTGTTCGTCGACGAGTACCAGGACACCGACCCGGCCCAGGTACGGCTGCTGCGCGCCCTCGCCGGCGGCGGACGCACCCTCGTCGCCTTCGGCGACCCCGACCAGTCGATCTACGCGTTCCGGGGCGCGGACGTGAACGGCATCCTCGACTTCCCGTACGCCTTCCCCCGCGCGGACGGCCTGCCGGCCCCCGTCGAGGTCCTGCGCACCGCCCGCCGCTCCGGCGCCGACCTGCTGGCCGCGACCCGCCTGGTGACCCAGCGCATGCCTCTGACCCGGCTGCCGGCGGAGAAAGTCCGCGCCCATCGCGAGCTCGCCCCGGTCCGGGACGGGGGACGCGTGGAGGTGTACACGTACCCGACGTCCGGCACCGAACTGGACAACATCGCGGACATTTTGCGCCGGGCGCATCTGGAGGACGGCGTCCCCTGGGGCGAGATGGCGGTCCTGGTACGCGCGGGATCCCGCACGATTCCGACGGCCCGGCGCGCTCTCACGGCGGCCGGCGTCCCCCTCGACATCGATGGCGACGACCTGGCGCTGCGACACGAACCGGCGGTGGCGCCGCTGCTGACGGCGTTGCGCGCGGTGGCCACGGCGGAGGCGGCGGAGGGTGCCGCACGGCTTACGGAGGGCGGCGTCGCCGGCGAGCCGCAGCGGGCGTCCGGCGACGAGCCGCGGCAGGTATCCGGAGATGAGCTCCAGCGGGTGTCCGGCGATGAGCTGCAGCCGGTGTCCGGCGGCGAGACGCAGCAGGGCCCGGACGCAGAGCCGGAGCTGGTATCGGACGGCGAGCCGCAACAGGGGTCGGACGCAGAGCCGCAGCCGGTGTCGGATGGCGAGTCGCAACAGGGGTCGGACGTAGAGCCGCAACCGGTGCCGGACGTCGAGCCGCAGCCAGTGTCCGACGCAGAGCCGCAACCGGACCCGGACGACGAGCCGCGGCCCGCCCCCGAAGAACCGTCGGCGGAGACCTCCTGGCTCGACACCGAGACCGCGCTCACCCTCCTCACCTCCCCCCTCGCCGGGATGGACGCCGCCGACCTGCGCCGCCTCGGGCGGGCCCTGCGGGACGAGGAGCGGGCCGCGGGCAACGCCCTGCCGCCGCCCTCCGACGTGCTGCTCGCGCGGGCCCTCGCCGAGCCCGAACGCCTGGCCGTGCACGACCCCGCGTACGCGCGCGGGGCCCAGCGGCTCGGCGCACTGCTCGGCAAGGCCCGGCAGCGTCTCGCGAACGGCGGCAGCGCCGAGGAGGCGCTGTGGGACCTGTGGGAGGGCACGCCGTGGCCCGGGCGTCTGGAGCGGGCCGCCCGGCGCGGCGGCGCCGCGGGGCGCAACGCGGACCGGGATCTCGACGCCGTCTGTGCGCTGTTCGCGACGGCCGCCCGCGCGGAGGAGCGCACCGGAGGCCGCGGCGCCCTGAACTTCCTGGAGGAGATCGACTCCGAGGACATCGCCGCCGACACCCTCACCCGGCGAGCCATACGCCCCGACGCCGTCCGTCTGATGACCGCGCACCGCTCCAAGGGCCTGGAGTGGCGGCTGGTCGTCGTCGCGGGCGTCCAGGAGGGCCTGTGGCCGGATCTGCGTCGCCGCGGCTCGCTCCTGGAGGCCGACCGCATCGGCCGCGACGGACTCGCCGAACCGCTCACCCCGGGCGCCCTGCTCGCCGAGGAGCGCCGCCTGTTCTACGTGGCCGCCACGCGTGCGCGTGAGCGACTCGTCGTCACGGCGGTGAAGGCACCGGCCGACGACGGCGACCAGCCCTCCCGCTTCCTGACCGAACTCGGCGTCGAACCCGAGGATGTGACCGGCCGCCCGCGCCGCCCCCTCTCGGTCGCCGCCCTCGTCGCCGAACTCCGCGCCACCACCGTCGACCCGCGCGTCTCCGACACTCTGAGGCAGGCCGCCGCCCGTCGCCTCGCCCGGCTCGCCGCCCTCGCCGACGAGGACGGCCGCCCGCTCGTCCCCTCGGCCCACCCCTACCGCTGGTGGGGCATGTTCGAGCCGACCGAGTCCAAGGTGCCGCTGCGCAACCGTGATGAGCCCGTCGTGCTCTCCGGCAGCGCCCTCGACCAGCTCGCCAACACCTGCGCCCTGCAGTGGTTCCTGGGCCGCGAGGTGAAGGCCGACGCGCCCGCGACGGTCGCCCAGGGCTTCGGCAACGTCGTGCACGTCCTCGCCGACGAGGTCGCCTCCGGGCACACCCCCGCCGACCTCGACGTCCTCATGGAGCGCCTCGACTCCGTGTGGAACGCGCTCGCCTTCGACGCGCCCTGGAAGTCGGCGCAGGAGAAGGAGAACGCGCGCGTGGCGCTCGAACGCTTCCTCAAGTGGCACGTCATGGACCGCACCGGCCGCACACCGGTGGCCAGCGAGCACGACTTCGACGTCACCCTCGAAGCGGGCGAGGTCGAGGTGCGCATCCGCGGCCAGATGGACCGCGTCGAGGCCGACGGCGAGGGGCGCGCGTACGTCGTCGACTTCAAGACCGGCAAGCAGCCGGTGAGTTCCGCCGAAGTGGAACGCCACCCCCAGCTCGCCGTCTACCAGCTCGCCGTCCGTGAAGGCGCCGTCGACGAGGCCTTCGACGGCGTACGGCCCGAGCCGGGTGGCGCCGAACTCGTCCAACTGCGCCAGGGCGCCCCCAAGCGGGACGGCGGCGAGACCCTGCCCAAGGTGCAGGCCCAGGAGCCGCTGGAGGGGGAGTGGGTCGGTGACCTGCTCGCCACGGCGGCCGGCAAGGTCCTCGACGAACGGTTCACGCCGAGCGCCGGCCAGCACTGCGGCCACTGCGCGTTCCGGGCGTCGTGCAGCGCCCAGCCGGAGGGACGGCACGTCGTGGAGTGAGGTGAGCATGCCGGTGTGATCAGTCGCACCACACGTGCTGACCTGCACATCTTCCGCCGCGAGAGGCGATTCGTCCTCCGCTGTCAGTGCGCGCCGCTAGCCTCTGCGACATGCCCGCCCGTATCACCGATCCCGATCAGCTCAAGGAGCTCCTCGGCATCCCGTTCACCCCGGAGCAGACGGCCTGCATCACCGCGCCGCCCGCCCCGCAGGTGATCGTGGCCGGCGCCGGCTCGGGCAAGACGACGGTGATGGCGGCACGCGTGGTCTGGCTGGTCGGCACCGGCCAGGTCGCCCCCGAACAGGTCCTCGGCCTCACCTTCACCAACAAGGCCGCCGGTGAACTCGCCGAGCGCGTCCGCAAGGCACTCATCAGGGCGGGCGTCACCGACCCCGACGTCATCGACCCGGACAACCCGCCGGGCGAACCCGTGATCTCCACCTACCACGCCTTCGCGGGCCGCCTGCTGACCGACCACGGCCTTCGTATCGGCCTCGAACCGACCTCCCGCCTCCTCGCCGACGCCACCCGCTACCAGCTCGCCGCGCGCGTGCTGCGCGAGGCCCCCGGCCCCTACCCGGCCCTGACCCGCTCCTTCGCCGACCTGGTCAGCGATCTCCTCACCCTCGACGCCGAACTCGCCGAGCACCTGGTCCGCCCCGAGCAGTTGCGGGCCCACGACGCCGAGCTGCTGCTCACCCTGCAGGGCGCCAAACTCACCAACGACGCCCTGCGCAAGGTCCCCGAGGCGGCCGCGTCCCGCCGTGAACTCGCCGACCTGGTCGTCCGCTACCGCTCCGCCAAACGCGAACGCGACCTGCTCGACTTCGGCGACCAGATCGCCCTGTCCGCACGCCTCGCGGGGATCCCGGAGGTGGGCCGCGTCCTGCGTGACGAGTTCCGGGTGGTGCTGCTCGACGAGTACCAGGACACCTCGGTCGCCCAGCGCGTCCTGCTGGCGGGGCTGTTCGGCGCGGGCTCCGGCCACCCGGTCACCGCCGTCGGCGACCCCTGCCAGGCCATCTACGGCTGGCGGGGAGCCTCCGTCGCCAACCTCGACGACTTCCCCGAGCACTTCGCCCATCCCGACGGCCGGCCCGCCACCCGCCAGTCCCTCAGCGAGAACCGCCGCAGCGGCGGCCGCCTCCTCGACCTCGCCAACGGCCTCGCCGAGCCCCTGCGCGCCATGCACGCGGGCGTGGAGGCCCTCCGCCCGGCCCCCGGCGCCGAACGCGACGGCATGGTGCGCTGCGCTCTCCTGCCCACCCACGCCGAGGAGATCGACTGGCTCGCGGACTCCATCGCCCATCTCGTGCGGACCGGCAAGGAGCCCGGCGAGATCGCCGTCCTGTGCCGCACGGCGACCGACTTCGCCGAGATCCAGGGCGCCCTCGTCGAGCGGGACGTCCCGGTGGAGGTGGTCGGCCTCTCGGGCCTGCTGCACCTGCCCGAGATCGCCGACCTGGTCGCCGTCTGCGAGGTCCTCCAGGACCCCGGCGCCAACGCCTCCCTGGTCCGTCTGCTGACCGGCCCGCGCTGGCGCATCGGCCCCCGCGACCTCGCCCTCCTCGGCAGGCGCGCCCGGCGGCTGGTCTCCCACACGCGTGTCGACGGCGACGACGACCCCGACCGCCGGCTCGCCGAGGCCGTCGAGGGGGTCGACCCGGCCGAGGTGATATCGCTCGCCGACGCCCTGGAGACCTTCCTGGAGACGCCCCTCTACAGCGACGACGAGGACGACGACGGGCTGCCCTTCTCGCCGGACGCGCGCGTGCGGTTCGCGCGCCTGGCCGCCGAACTGCGCGATCTTCGCCGCTCGCTCGCCGACCCCCTGATGGACGTTCTGCACCGCGTCCTCGCCGTGACCGGGCTGGAGGTCGAACTGTCGGCTTCCCCGCACGCGTTGGCCGCCCGCCGCCGCGAAACCCTGTCCAACTTCCTCGACATCGCCGCCTCGTTCGCGGCCGGGGACAACGAGGCGACCCTCCTCGCCTTCCTCGCCTTCCTGCGCACCGCCGCCCAGTACGAGAAGGGCCTGGACAACGCGTTGCCCGGCGGCGAGAACACCGTCAAGGTGCTCACCGCGCACAAGTCCAAGGGCCTGGAGTGGGACGTCGTCGCCGTCCCGGGCCTGGTCACCGGGACGTTCCCGAGCACCCAGGGACGCGAGAAGTGGACCGCCCAGGGCAAGGTGCTGCCGCACGCGCTGCGCGGCGACACCGACACCCTCCCCGACATCGCGTCCTGGGACGCACGGGGCATGAAGGCCTTCCACGAGGCCATGAAGGACCACCAGCACACCGAGGAACTCCGCCTCGGCTACGTCACCTTCACCCGGCCCCGCTCCCTCCTGCTCGGCTCCGGCCACTGGTGGGGGCCCTCACAGAAGAAGCCCCGAGGACCGTCCGACTTCCTCCAGGCCCTGTACGACCACTGCACGGCCGGCCACGGCGAGATCGAGGCATGGGCCGACGAGCCCGCCGAGGACGAGGAGAACCCCGTCCTGCACAGCCGGACCGAGGACCAGGTCTGGCCCCTCCCCCTGGACGACCGAGCCCTCGCCCGACGCCGGGCGGCCGCTCAGACGGTCCTGGACCACCTGGAGGACCTCGCCGCCCACACGGACACCCACCCCGCGGCCGTACACGACCCGGACACCTACGACGACCCGGACTGGCCCCCGCCGCCGGACGACGACGAGCCGCTGTACGCCGAAGAGGCTCCCTTCGACGACGAGCTCGTCGGGGTTGACGTCTCCGCGGACTGGGACACCTTGACGACGGACCGCCCCGCCGTCCCGCACCAGGCCACCGCGCCGGAGATCCCCACCACGCCGGCCCGCCCCCACCCCGCTGAGCCGGAAGCCCTCACCCCCGAGGAAGCCCGCGCCATCGCCTCCTGGGACCGCGACCTCGACGCCCTCACCGGCGAACTCCTGCGCGCGCGGGAAGCCGTCACCGACGTACCCCTGCCCGCATCGCTCACCGCGTCCCAGGTGCTTCGCCTGGCCGCCGACCCCGACGGGCTCGCGCAGGAACTCGCGCGCCCCATGCCGCACCCTCCGCAACCCGCCGCACGTCAGGGCACCCGCTTCCACGCCTGGGTCGAGGCCCGCTTCGAAGCCCTGACCCTGCCCCTGCTGGAGCCGGACGACCTGCCCGGCAGCGAGGCCGAGATCGCCGATGAACGCGATCTGGAAGCACTCAAGGACGCCTTCGAGCGCAGCGAGTACGCCCACCGCACCCCCTACCGCCTCGAGACGCCCTTCCAGCTCGCCATCGCGGGCCGCGTGGTCCGGGGCCGTATCGACGCCGTCTACCGGGAGAGCGACGGGGACACCACGACGTACGAGATCGTCGACTGGAAGACCAGCCGCACCCGCACCGCCGACCCCCTCCAGCTCGCCGTGTACCGGCTGGCCTGGGCCGAGCGGCAGGGCGTCCCTGTGGAATCGGTCACGGCGGCGTTCCTGTACGTCCGCTCCGGAGACGTCGTACGGCCGAGGAATCTGCCGGACCGGGCCGCCCTGGAGCGGCTGCTGACACAGGAACCGGGAGGGCGGTCGGACGGTTCCCGGCAAGCGGACTGTGAGGAACCGCCCAACGAGGATGTCGGTGCGGGCCGATAGGCTCGTGACCATGAGCCAACCCGTTGACAGTGTCGTCAGCGCTGTCCGTACGTACATCGAGCAATACCGCGCCGCCTTCCTCGACGACCTCGCCGAATGGCTGCGCATCCCGTCCGTCTCGGCCCAGCCCGACCACGGACCCGATGTACGCCGCAGCGCCGACTGGCTCGCCGCCAAGCTCAAGGAGACCGGGT
This sequence comes from Streptomyces sp. NPDC005402, assembly GCF_040606575.1. Lineage (NCBI taxonomy): Bacteria > Bacillati > Actinomycetota > Actinomycetes > Kitasatosporales > Streptomycetaceae > Streptomyces > Streptomyces sp. NPDC005402. The sequence goes on along the minus strand of NZ_JBEXFB010000013.1, from coordinate 7,066 downwards.
TCCCCACGGCCGAGGTCTGGGAGACCCCGGGCGCGCCCGCCGTCTTCGCCGAGTGGCCCGCCGCGGACCCCGCGGCGCCCACGGTCCTCGTCTACGGCCACCACGACGTACAGCCCGCCGCCCGCGAGGACGGCTGGGACAGCGACCCCTTCGAGCCGGTCGTCCGCGACAACCGTCTCTACGCGCGCGGGGCGGCCGACGACAAGGGCCAGGTCCTCTTCCACACCCTCGGTGTCCGCGCCCACCTCGCCACCACCGGCGGCACCGCCCCAGCGGTGAACCTCAAGCTGCTCGTCGAGGGCGAGGAGGAGTCCGGCTCCCCGCACTTCCGCGCACTGGTCGAGGAGCACGCGCAAAGGCTCGCGGCCGACGCCGTGATCGTCTCCGACACCGGCATGTGGTCCGAGGACACCCCCACCGTGTGCACCGGGATGCGTGGCCTCGCCGAGTGCGAGATCCGGCTGTACGGTCCGGACCAGGACATCCATTCCGGCTCCTTCGGCGGAGCCGTCCCCAACCCGGCCACGGCCGCCGCCCGCTTGGTCGCCGCCCTGCACGACGAGCACGCGCGCGTGGCGGTCCCCGGCTTCTACGACGGCATCGTCGAACTGACCGACCGTGAGCGGGAGCTCTTCGCCGAGCTGCCCTTCGACGAGGAGCGGTGGCTGCGCACGGCCAAGTCGCACGCCACCCACGGCGAGGCCGGTTACACCACCCTTGAGCGCGTCTGGGCCCGACCGACCGCCGAGGTCAACGGCATCGGCGGCGGCTACCAGGGCCCCGGCAGCAAGACGGTCGTCCCGTCCTCCGCGATGGTCAAGCTCTCCTTCCGGCTGGTCGCAGGGCAGGACCCGGTCCACATCGAGAAGGCGGTCCGCGCCTGGGCCGCCGAACAGGTGCCCGCCGGCATCCGGCTGGAGATCATCTTCGGTGCCGCCACGCGCCCATGCCTGACCCCGCTGGACCACCCGGCGCTGCAGTCCGTCGTACGGGCCATGGGCCGCGCCTTCGACCAGCCGGTCCGCTTCACCCGCGAGGGCGGCTCGGGCCCCGCCGCCGACCTCCAGGAAGTCCTCGGCGCGCCCGTGCTGTTCCTCGGCATCTCCGTTCCCTCCGACGGCTGGCACGCGCCGAACGAGAAGGTCGAGCTCGATCTGCTGCTCAAGGGCGTCGAGACCTCCGCGTACCTGTGGGGTGATCTGGCCGAGCACTGGAGCCATGCGCCCTGACCGGCTCACGCCGCCGGACCGGCAGCGCGCGGGGCACACTGAAAGGGCCGCCCCGCACCGCGTAGCCCCGCCGGACCCGGTCGCCCCGCGCCATACGTCCCGCCGAACCGCCCGCCGAAACAATCCGCTGCACCGGGGGAGTTGGAAGCACCCGTGACCACCTGGACCGACCACACCGCCGACCGTCCTGTCTCGCTCACCGCTCCCAGCGGCATCGACCGCGCCGCGCACCACCGGCTCGACGAGGCCTGGCTCGCGGCGGCGTGGAGCCACCCCACGACCCGCTGCTTCGTGGTCTCCGGCGGTCAGGTCCTCATAGACGAGACGGCGGACGGCCGTACCGAACTCGTCATGACCCCGTCCTTCGAGGCCCCGCTCACCGAGGCGCACCGCTACTTCCTCGGCATCGACGAGGACGGCGTCCGCTACTTCGCCCTCCAGAAGGACGCGCTGCCCGGCCGCATCGACCAGTCCGCGCGCCCCGCCGGTCTGCGCGAGGCCGGCCTGCTGCTGTCCGCGCGCGAGGCGGGCCTGATGGTGCACGCCGTCGGCCTGGAGAACTGGCAGCGCACCCACCGTTTCTGCTCCCGCTGCGGAGAGCGCACCGTCATCGCCGCGGCCGGCCACATCCGCCGCTGCCAGGCCTGCGGCGCCGAGCACTACCCGCGCACCGACCCGGCCGTGATCATGGCCGTCACGGACGATCAGGACCGCATCCTGCTCGGCCGCCAGGTGCACTGGCCGGAGGGCCGCTTCTCGACCCTCGCCGGCTTCGTCGAACCGGGCGAGTCCATCGAGCAGTCGGTGCGGCGCGAGGTCTTCGAGGAGGCCGGCATCACCGTCGGCCCGGTCGAGTACGTCGCCAGCCAGCCCTGGCCGTTCCCTTCCAGCCTCATGCTCGGTTTCATGGCCCGCGCCACCTCCACCGACATCGACGTCGACGGCGACGAGATCCACGAAGCCCGCTGGTTCTCCCGGGATGAACTCCAGGCCGCCTTCGAGTCCGGCGAGGTCCTCCCGCCGTACGGCATCTCCATCGCGGCCCGTCTGATCGAGCTCTGGTACGGGAAGCCATTGCCGACCAGGAGTTTTGTCTGAGAGGACGGGCATGCCGGACCCGTACTGGAACCACAACGTCCACTACCACTCCCGTGTGCTCGACGCCGTCCCGGACGGTTGCCGGGAGGCGCTGGACGTCGGGTGCGGGGACGGCCTGCTCGCCCGCAAGCTGGCTCGGAAGGCCGCGTCCGTCACGGGCGTCGACCGCTCACCGGAGATGATCCGGCAGGCGCGCGCGGTCGCCTCCGGGAACATCACGTTCCTGGAGGCGGACTACCTCGACGGAACGACCCTGCCCAAGGGCAAGTACGACTTCGTCAGCGCGGTCGCCGTGGTGCACCACGCGCCCTTCGAGGACGCGGTCGCCGGCCTGGTCCGGCTGCTGGCTCCCGGCGGACGGCTGGTGATCGTCGGGATGGCGTACAACGAGACCGCCCTGGACTGGGTCATCAGCGGCTGCGGCCTGCCCGCGAGCCTGCTCATCAGACGGCTGCGGGGCGGCAAGCGGGCCCCGGCGGACATGCCCATGGAGGACCCGCCCGTGCACTGGGCCGAGGCCCGCGGGGCTGCCCGTCGCCTCCTGCCCGGCTGCCGCTACCGGCGCCACCTGCTGTGGCGCTACACGGCGGTGTGGGACAAACCACAAGAAGGCGGCCCCTGAGCCGTCTCAGGAACCGCCTCCATGCCCGCAGTGCTTACGCGCTGATCTTCTGCTTCACCTGTGCCAGCGACGGGTTCGTGAGCGTCGAACCGTCGGCGAACAGCACGGTGGGAACCGTCTGATTCCCGCCGTTCGCCTTCTCCACGAACGCCGCGGACGCCGGGTCCTGCTCGATGTTGATCTCGGTGTACGCGATGCCTTCGCGGTCCATCTGCTTCTTCAGCCGCTGGCAGTAACCGCACCACGTGGTGCTGTACATCGTCACAGTGCCCTGCATGTCTCGCGCGCTCCTTCGGTGGCTCGGGGAAGAGGTCGTCCGATGAGGGAACGTATGCGACCGGGGCGCCATTCCCGACCCAAGCTGCTGGCCAGGTGACGCCTGCCGCATTAGTACGACTGCGGCTGGTTGCCTGTGGACAACCGGCTCACCCGTCTCCGCCGACCTGGCAGCATGGCCGTGTGACAGCAGCAACGCACTCCACGCTCTTCCCGCGCACACCGGACTCGGCCGACGCGGTGCTCGAAGGGCTCGACCCCGAGCAGCGCGAGGTGGCCACCGCCCTGCACGGGCCGGTGTGCGTGCTGGCGGGCGCCGGCACCGGCAAGACCCGGGCGATCACCCACCGCATCGCCTACGGGGTGCGGGCCGGAATCCTCCAGCCCTCCAGCGTGCTCGCCGTCACCTTCACCAACCGCGCCGCCGGGGAGATGCGCGGACGGCTGCGCCAGCTCGGCGCCGCGGGCGTGCAGGCTCGTACGTTCCACTCGGCGGCCCTGCGACAGCTCCAGTACTTCTGGCCGAAAGCCGTCGGCGGATCCATGCCCCGGCTCGTCGACCGCAAGATCCAGCTCGTCGCGGACGCGGCCGCCGCCTGCCGCATCCGCCTCGACCGGGGCGAGCTCAGGGACGTCACCGGCGAGATCGAGTGGTCCAAGGTCACCCAGACCGTGCCGTCCGACTACGCCCTCGCAGCCGCGAAGGCCGGCCGTGAGACCCCTCGCGCCGCGGCCGAGATCGCCCAGCTCTACGCCGCCTACGAGGACCTCAAGCGCGACCGCGCCGTCATCGACTTCGAGGACGTCCTGCTGCTGACCGTCGCCATCCTCCAGGACCGGCACGACATCGCCGAACAGGTCCGTTCCCAGTACCAGCACTTCGTCGTCGACGAGTACCAGGACGTCAGCCCCCTCCAGCAGCGCCTCCTGGAGCTGTGGCTCGGGCGGCGCGACAGCCTGTGCGTCGTGGGCGACGCCAGCCAGACGATCTACTCGTTCACCGGTGCAACTCCCGACCATCTGCTCGACTTCCGTACCCGCCACCCCGGTGCCACCGTCGTCAAGCTGGTCCGCGACTACCGCTCCACCCCTCAGGTCGTTCATCTCGCCAACGGTCTGCTCGCCCAGGCCCGCGGCCGCGCCGCAGACCACCGGCTGGAACTGATCTCCCAGCGTCGACCCGGTCCCGAGCCCGTCTACACCGAGTACACCGACGAGCCCGCCGAGGCCGAGGGTGCCGCCCGCCGTATCCGGGAGCTCATGGACGCGGGCGTCCGGGCCAGTGAGATCGCCATCCTGTTCCGCACCAACTCCCAGTCCGAGACCTACGAACAGGCCCTCGCCGACGCCGGAGTGCCCTACCAGCTGCGCGGCGCCGAGCGGTTCTTCGACCGGCCCGAGGTGCGCAGGGCCATCGTCAAGCTCCGGGGCGCCGCCCGCTTCGGCGGCAACGACTCACAGCTGGACGACGCCGTCGACCTGCCCTCCCAGGTACGTGCCGTGCTGTCGGGCGAGGGCTGGACCACTGAGCCGCCGGCCGGCTCCGGCGCCGTCAGGGAGCGCTGGGAGTCCCTGACCGCCCTGGTGAACCTCGCGCAGGACTTCGCCGCCGCGCGATCCGGCGCCACCCTGAACGACCTCGTGGCCGAACTCGACGAGCGGGCCAGTGTCCAGCACGCCCCGACCGTCGAGGGCGTCACCCTCGCCTCCCTGCACTCGGCCAAGGGCCTGGAGTGGGACGCCGTCTTCCTGGTCGGTGTCGCCGAGGGCATGATGCCGATCAGCTACGCGAAGACCGACGAGCAGGTCGAGGAGGAGCGTCGGCTCCTCTATGTCGGCGTCACCCGGGCCCGCGAGCGCCTCCATGTCTCCTGGTCGCTCTCCCGCTCGCCCGGCGGCCGCGCCAACCGCCGCCCCAGCCGCTTCCTCGACGGACTGCGCCCCGGCTCCACCGCCACCACGGGGCGAACCGCCGGCGGCGGTCCCGGAGGCGTCGAGCGCGGCTTCACAAGCCCCGTCGGCGTCAGCCCGAGACGCACCCAGCGCACCCCGGCGCGCTGCCGGGTGTGCGGGCGCACGCTCACCGACGCGGGCGAGTTGAAGCTGATGCGTTGCGAGGACTGCCCCTCCGACATGGACGAGGGGCTCTATGAGCGGCTGCGCGACTGGCGTGCCGTACAGGCGCAGCGCAGTGGCCAGCCGGCGTTCTGCGTCTTCACGGACAAAACCCTGATGGCGATCGCCGAGGCGGTGCCCGACGACGAGCACGAGTTGGCGCGCATCCCGGGCGTCGGCATGCGCAAGCTCAACCGGTACGGAGCCGATGTGCTGACCATCTGCGCAGGCCAGGAGGTTGCGGAAGAAGAAGATGAGGACTGATCCCAACTCGTCGGAAAAATAGTTTGCGCATGCCCCAGCAATCCCCATAGGTTCTTAGCCACGGGGACGGAGGCCTTCTCGGAGGCCCCGATTCCGTGTTCTACTTGCATATCCGTCGGACAGCGGCTCGCGCCGCCGTCCCCAGAGACGCCGAGAGGAGGCGATTGAAGTGATCAGCATCAACAGCAGCACGGCCATCAGCACCGCCAAAATGACCGATCTCTCGGTCGTCTCCACGTGCATGCTCGGCGTTTCGAACCTGGGCACCGGTATGTCCGGCATTTCTGCCGCGCGTCCGGCGTCCGCCCTGTCTCTCGCGGTCCTTCCCGTCCGTGAGCGCAATGAGCGACCGACCAAGGCACTGGAAGCAGTAGTGGCACAGGCGCACGCCTATGCCTTTGCGGCGGCCGGTGCCGGATTCCGGAAGCAGACGACGCAGCACCACCAGATGTGGGCCTTCCGTGGGCCAGAACCCTGGAGTGATCCAGCCTGATCGTCGATCAGGCCGGCGCCTTCAGGGCCGCGGAACCCCATCCGGGATCCGCGGCCCTTCTGTTTTCCCCGAACGGGGAGAGCGGAGCGAAGGGGCCTCGGGACAAGAAAAGAACCCGGTACCAAGCGACTACCGGTCCAACAGGGCCGGACCGAACAGACGAGGAAGACGAACCGTGCAACTCGAAGCGCACGCCCCGTCCGTACCGCCTTCCGAAACGATCCCCCCGCCCGGCCCCACGGAGGACTCCGCCTTGATCCCGCTCACCGCGCTCACCGCGCTCGACGACGCCATCGAGAACCTCGGCGTACCCGTCCCCTGCCGTTCCTACGACCCGGAGGTCTTCTTCGCCGAGTCGCCGGCCGACGTCGAGTACGCCAAGTCCCTCTGCCGCACCTGCCCGCTCATGGAGGCCTGCCTCGCCGGCGCCAAGGAGCGGCGTGAGCCCTGGGGTGTCTGGGGTGGGGAGCTGTTCGTCCAGGGTGTCGTCGTCGCCCGGAAGCGGCCGCGTGGTCGCCCGCGCAAGAACCCGGTCACAGCATGAACATCGCAGGAACGATCGACCGCCCCCTCACGAACGACCCCACGAAGCAGGCCCCGATGAAGCCGTCCACCAGCGAGCCCGCAGGCTCCGCGATCCCAGACTTCACCACCACCGACGCGAACGACTCGCGTCAGAACAGGACCCGAGAGATGCAACTCATCCCAGAAGCCCTGGCTCGTGCGCATATGCACGACCGGCTGCTTGAGGCCGAGCAGGAACGCCGGGCGATCCGCCTGGCGACCGCCCGCCGGATGCAGCGCCGGGCCGAGCGCGCCTCCATGCGTGCTCGCCGTGCGCTCGCCATGGCCGTCATGCAGTAACACGACCGCACGCGGGGGGTGACCGTACTGCCCGACGTGGTGGTCAACTCCGGGACGAACGCCTGGTGGTGGTGGACCCTCTTCGGCGACATCGGCGCGGACGCG